>JBOGFO010000148.1:0-7440 GCA_050743445.1 Acidimicrobiia bacterium | reverse complement strand
AGGGTCTCGGGCACGTCGCCGGAGACGATCTTCTGGGCCAGGCCCTCCACGATGGCGGTCTTGCCGACACCGGGCTCCCCGATGAGGACGGGGTTGTTCTTGGTCCGGCGGGACAGGACCTGCATGACCCGCTCGATCTCCTTGTCCCGGCCGATGACCGGGTCGAGCTTCTTCTCCCGGGCCAGCTGGGCCAGGTTGCGGCCGAACTGGTCGAGGACGAGCGAGCCCGTGGGGGCGGCCTCGGCGGTGCCGCCGGCGGTGGAGGGCTCCTTCTGGCCGGCGTAGCCGGAGAGGAGCTGGATGACCTGCTGGCGGACCCGCGACAGGTCGGCGCCCAGCTTGACGAGGACCTGGGCGGCGACGCCCTCACCTTCCCGGATGAGCCCGAGGAGGATGTGCTCGGTGCCGATGTAGTTGTGGCCGAGCTGGAGCGCCTCCCGCAGGGACAGCTCGAGGACCTTCTTCGCCCGGGGGGTGAAGGGGATGTGGCCCGAAGGCGACGAGCCGCCCTGGCCGATGATCTCCTCCACCTGGGCGCGCACGGCCTCCAGAGAGATGCCGAGCGATTCGAGCGCCTTCGCTGCCACTCCTTCGCCCTCATGGATGAGGCCGAGGAGGATGTGCTCCGTGCCGATGTAGTTGTGGTTGAGCAGCCGGGCCTCCTCTTGCGCGAGGACAACGACCCTTCTGGCTCGATCGGTGAAGCGCTCGAACACTGAACCGCCTCCTGCCTGTAGCCGGCCGACCCGGCGATCTCGGGCGTCCCTCCGGTTTCTCGTTTGGGGGCGGGACCTGGGAAGACGCTGGAGCCCTAGCTTACCGGTGAGGCCGGAGCGTACCGCTCGCGCCGCCGGAGCAGAAACGGGCTGTGTCACTTCTTCGACATTGCAGCGCTCCGATTCCTTCCCACCTGCACTGCTACCCTCGCCCGGCATGGACGCGGCCGAGACGCTCGGCATCCCCACACTGTCGGGTGACCTGGGTCGGGTGGAGGTCGCCCTGCGGGATTCCGTGCGCTCCGAGGACCCTTTCCTCACCGATGTCGCCGGGCATCTGATCGGCGCCGGAGGCAAGCGTCTGCGGCCCTTGCTGGCCATCACCGCCGGCTGTGCCGGGCGGTCCGGGCCGGCGTCGGACGACGTCATCACCGGGGCCGTGGCGGTGGAGCTCGTCCACCTCGGGTCGCTCTACCACGACGACGTGATCGACGAGGCCTCGACCCGCCGGGGCGTGGAGAGCGTCAACGCCCGCTGGTCGAACATCGTTGCCATCCTGGCCGGCGACTTCCTCCTGGCCCGGGCGTCGGGGCTGGCGGCCTCCCTCGGCGTGGAGGTGGCGGGGCTGCTCGCGGCCACCATCGGTGAGCTGTGCCGGGGCCAGGTGCTCGAGCTCCAGCGCCTGTTCGACGTCAGCCGCGACGAGGAGTCGTACTTCGGCTCCATCGAGGGCAAGACGGCCGCCCTCTTCGCCACCTCGTGCCGCATCGGCGCCCTCGTGGCCGGCCTGGACCGGGCGGCGGTGGAGGCGCTCACCACCTACGGACTCCACCTCGGGATGGTCTTCCAGATCGTCGACGACGTGCTCGACCTGACGGCCAGCGAGGAGCAGCTGGGCAAGCCGGCCGGTCTCGACCTGGCCGAGGGGATCTACACCCTCCCCGTGATCTACGCCCTGCGGGATTCCAGCGAGCTGCGCTCGCTGCTCGGCGGTCCGCTCGATCCCTCCGGCGTGGCCCTGGGCCGCAAGCTGGCGTGCGACAACGGGGCGGTGACCAGCGCTCTCGATGTGGCCGGGGGCCACGTCGAGTCTGCGGTGGCCGCCCTGGACGGCGCCGGCCTCGATCCGGGCATTGTCGAGGGGCTCCAGCGGCTGGCCCGCCAGGTCCTCGACCAGCCGGCCGGGGTCCGCACCTAGCCCAGCCGGCATGCCCCATCCCGGCCCGGCCTTCGGCTGGGCGGGTCTGGAGGACACGGGCTGCGGGGCTCCCGGGCGACGGCCCCGGAGCGCTGTGGCGGGCTACTGCTCGGGTGGCGGCTCGTCTTGGACGGTCCAGAGGGCGTAGGTCTCGAACTCCTCGACGGTCAGGCCGGTGGCGAAGTCTGCCGTGAGGACCTTGACGGAGTAGCCGACCTTGCCGATCCGGGCGCCCGTCATCTGTGTGAGCTGCCGGGCCCCGAGTTCGACTTCGGTGGTGTTCCAGTTCAGGTCGCTCCCCTTGGCGCGCAGGAGGCCGCTGGCCTTGCCGTTCTGAGCCGACCGGCGCCCGAGGATCTCGACGTAGCGGTCGGTGCAGCGGACGTACCACTCGCTCACGCTGGCCACGGTCCTGGCGCTGGCCGGGGCCTTCACCCGCTGGTCCCGGAAGATGCCGAGCTGCCCGTCGAGCACCGCCCGGGCGGTGGGCAGGACGACCTCGGCCACGGGGTCGGCGAAGGACTCCCGGCCGAAGCGGGCACCCATCCACTCCTGGAACCGGGCCTTGTGCCGGCCCCGCAGTGGCACCCGCCTCTGGAACCCTCCGTTGAGGAGCGTCTTGTCGACCGAGGAGATGAACCGGAGGTCGACCACCGGGCAGTGGCCGTCAGGCACACCCCGGGCGTGCACCTCGTCGAGCGGGCCGACCTCGGCCGGGTCGAGCGGGAACTCGCGGTAGGAGGTCTGGCCGCACGCCAGACGGTCCCACTGCTCCTGGGGGATGTAAACGACGGGGGCCACCGCCAGGCAGGGCTCGACTTCGACGCGGCGGACGATGTCGCAGTCCTGGGTCAGAACGGCGTACCAGCCCGACGCGCACTCGACCGTCACCGAGGCCACGGTCGTGCCGGCGCCCGTCCCGGGGTCGCCGGCGGCGGCCAGGACCGCCGACTGGTGGGAGCCCACGATGGCGACGGCACCGACCGATATCAGGTCCCCTTGCTCGATGCCGCGCAGGACGACCTCGAGCTTGCCCTGGGCCGGACGGGGCCGGGGCACGTCAGCGACCGGACGAGAACTGCACGCTACGGGCCCCGGCCAGCAGCCGCGCCACCGCCGTCGACCGGCCGGCGGGCACAGCCGGCTGCGGTTCCGCCGGTGCGGCCCCGGCCGGGACCGGAAGGGTCCGCACCGACCGGATGGCCTGTCGCCGGCGAGTGGCGGCCGGCACGGCGAAGATGGCGACGCCACCCCCCGCCGCAGGCCGGAGGGCCTGGCGCACCTCGTCAACGTTGTACCGGCGGTGACCCCCCGGCGTGAGGTCGAACGGGATCCGCCCCTCGCGGGCGTAACGGCCGATCGAGTCAGCCGACAGCCCCAGGGCCTTCGCCACCTCCGACGCTTCCGACGTACGCTCCACTCAGTTCTCCGCAGTGTTCGCAGGTTTTACAGGTCTTACAGGGATTGTCAGCCACCGGGGGCCCACTGTCAAGTGGCTGGCGGCGACGGCCACGGCGAGGGCCCCGGCCGCGGGCCCGGAAGCCGTTGACGAGCCCGGCGGCGACGACAACGGCGCTCACCACGCCCGAGGCCCGCGGCGGCCCGCCCCCTTTCCGGGGCGGGACCTGTGTCAGACCGTCGGCCCTTGTGGACTTTTTTGTTCTCCCTTAGCTTGCGGGTTGGTAGGGGGAAGCGTCCGGCCGGGGGCGAGTCGAGGTCATGGCAGATTTGGTTGGGGAGCGGTACGAGCCACTGAGCGTCGTCGCCCGCGGCGATGAGGCGGAGGTCGTCAAGGCGCGCGACCACCTCAGCGGGCGCCTGGTCGCGCTCCAGGTCCGCCACCTGGTGTCGCTCCGGGAGCTCGACGGCCTGGTCAACGACGTCATCGATCTCATCGACGTGCCCCGCTACCCGGGCCTGCCGCTCGTCCGGGAGCACTTCCTCCTCGACGACACCTACTACGTGGTCATGGAATGGATCGAGGGCCGCCGGCTCGACGAGATCCTCCGCTCCGAGGGCCGGCCCGGCCTCCCGTTCGAACCGGTGCTCGACCACCTCATCTCGGCGACGGCCGCCCTCGAGCACCTGCACACCCTGAAGTCCCCGGTGATCCACCAGAACATCCGGCCCGCCAATCTCGTCCTGACCGCCGACGGCCGGCTCGTGCTCGTCGGCTACCGGATCTCGTCCCGGTGGGGCATGCCGGCGGCGCTCGCCGGACGGCCCACGCCGGCGACCGACGTCTACGGGCTGGCGGTGACGGCCCACACCCTGCTCACCGGCGCTCCCCCGCAGCCGGGAACGGTCCCGCGTTTCACCGGGCTGTCCGATGCGGAGGCCGACGGCGTGCTGCGGGCGCTGCGGCGGGGATTCGACCCCGATCCCGGCCGGCGTCAGGCGACCCCCTCCGCCCTCGTGGAGGAGCTCATGGCGGAGGCGACGGCACTGATGCTGCCGCCGACCGAGATCGACGTGCCGGCCCAGGCCGCCGTGGCGACCGAGACCGTCGTGGCGACGGAGACCGTCGTGGCCACGGCGCCGCCGGAGATCGAAGTCCTGCCGGCACCGGAGCCGGAGCTCGAAGTCGTGGCCGAGGGCGAACCGGCGCCCGAGGTCGTGGCCGAGGTCGAGCCGGAGCTCGAGGCCGAGGAAGACATCGAGATCGACCTCGCCTTCGAAGAGAACCTCGAGCTCCAGACACACCTCGATCTCGAACAGGACCTCGACCTGGAATCCGACCTCGACATCCGGCTCGAAGCCGAGCTGGCGGCGGTCCACAGCCGGCTCGAAGCCGATCTCGATGCCGTCCAGAGCCGGTTCGGAGCGGAACTGGATGGCGTCCTCAGCACCCTGGAGGCCGACTGGGTCTCCGAGATGGCAATCCTGGAGAGGGTCGACCCACCCGCGCTCGTCGCCCCGGCGGAGCTCCCCACGCCCAGCGTGGAGCACGAAGCGGATCGACCCGAGGAGGAGCGACTCGCACAGGTGGCCCGCTCCAACCGGCTGCGGGGGGGCCTGGCGGCCGTACTCGTGCTGCTCGTCGGCGTGACCCTGCTGCAGGTGCGCTCGGCCCGGGCGGAGCGCAACGAGCTCCGTCGCCTGCAACTGGTCTCGGTCGCCCAGGCCCTCGCCGCCCGCGTGGACGACGAGATCCGCGCCGGGAACCACGAGCGGGCCGCGCTCCTGGCCCGCCAGGCCGAGCTCTTCGACCGCCAGACCGGCGCCACGGCCACCACCGAGGTCGTCGGGGCCCTCCGGGCAGCCCTCAGCGCTCCCAACTTCAGCCGGGTGGTCAACCAGGCCCGCGGCGGCGTGTGGTCGCTGGCGCTCAGCCCCGACGGGGCCCGGATGGCGGCCGCGGGATCGGCCGTGGGGCTCGTCGACCTGGAGATCCCGGCGAGTCCCAGGCTGGCGCTCTCGGGCCACCTGGGCACGATCACCTCGGTCGCCTTCAGCCCCGACGGCAAGACCCTGGCGTCGGGCGGGGACGACCCCGCCGTGCGCCTGTGGAACCTGTCGCCGCCCGGCTCCCCTCCCGTCCTCCTCGAGGGCCACACCGACCAGGTGACGTCGGTCGCCTACGGCTTCGCCGGCCAGCGCCTGGCTTCGGCCAGCCGCGACGGCACGGTGCGCCTGTGGGACCTGGGCACCACACCTCCCACCGCCTCGGTCCTGAGCGGGCACGCCGGAGCCGTCACCTCCCTGGCCTTCAGCGCCGACGGCGCCCGCCTGGCCACCGCCGGCGCCGACGGCCTGGTGCGGATCTGGGACGCCCTCCAGCCCGCTTCGGTCACCAGCCTCCCGGTGGGGACGGCGGTGGCGGCCGTCGCTTACAGCCCGGACGGCCGCTACGTGGCCACCGGCGGCGACGACCAGCTGGTGCGGGTCTGGGACCTGGCCACCCCCGGATCGGCCCCTCAGATCCTGACCGGGCATGCCGGGAAGGTGTCGGCCCTGGCCTTCGGTGCCGACGGGTCCGCCCTCGTGTCCGGCAGTCAAGACCAGACCGTGCGGATCTGGCCCCTGGCCGGCACCGCGCCCACGGTCCTCACCGGCCACACCGGGCCGGTCACGTCGGTCGCCTTCAGCCCGGCCGGGGACGCCGTGGTGTCGGCCAGCGCCGACGGGACCGCCCGCCAGTGGCGGCTGGGCGAGCCGGCCTCGGCCGCCGCCCTCCAGGCCGACCCCACCATCGACCGCGAAGTGCTCTCCGATCTGGTGTGCCACCAGGTGGGGCGCAACCTCAGCCGGGGCGAATGGGAGGACTTCGTCGGCCCGGGCGTCGACTACCGCAGCACCTGCGCGGGCCTGCCCCGGGGCTGACGCTCACCCGAGCTTCGAACGGCCCCGGTCGATGATCGCCTGGCGGCGGGATTCCACGTCGGCGGGGGTGAGCTTCCAGTCGGCGAAGCGGCGGCGCTCGAGCTCGAATCCCTCGCCGAGCGTGGTGGCGGCCACGTCCCGGTAGGTGGCGTTGATGGCCTGGACGGCGGCCGGGTCGAGGGTGGCGATCTCAGCCGCCAGGCGCTGGGCGAAGGGCACCAGCTGCTGGTGGGGGACGACGTGGTTCACCAGGCCGATGCGCGCCGCCTCCTCGGCGCCGACGAAGCGCCCGGTGAAGCTCATCTCCCGGGCCCGGCGCAGCCCGACGGCCTGGGGCAGCAGGCCGGTGAGCCCACCCCCGGGATGGATGCCGACCCGGGCGTGGGTGTCGGCGAAGACCGCCCGCTCGGATGCGACCAGGAAGCTGCACTGCAGCGCCAGCTCCAACCCTCCGGTCACGGCCGGGCCGTTCACGGCCCCCACCACGGCGGTGTCCATGCCCGCCAGGACCAGCCAGGGCGAGGCCTTCAGGTCGGTCACCGCCCCGAGGCTCATGCCCGACGACCCCACCTCGCGCAGGTCGAGGCCGGCGCAGAAGGCCGGGTCGGCGCCGGTCAGCACCACGGCGGCCACGCCGGCGTCGTCCTCGGCGACGAGCAGGGTCTCGGCCAGCCGGGCGATCAGCTCGGCGCTCAGGGCGTTGCGGGCCTGGGGCCGGTTGAGGGTGATGGTCCGGACCCCACCGGCCGTCTCCGTACGGATCACCTCGTCACTCATGGGCGGTCAACCTACCGCCGGCCCCCGTGTGCCACTCCGGGTGGCTGTTAAATCACTTGACGTGAAAGAACTAGTCACGCTCGGCGTTCTCCTCCGTGACCCCTTCGCCGTTCCCTTACTTCCCAGGAGGACCCCCGATGCGACGTACCCTGACCGCCCTCGTGGGGGCGGCCGTCCTCGCCGCCGCCGTGATCCCGGCGGCTGCGGGAGCGGCTGACGCCACCAAGCGGCGGCCCAACCTGCGCCTCGCCTGCGAGGTCGTGCGGCGCGAGAAGCTCCCCGCCGTGGCCTGCAAGTGGTCCGGCCCCGACCGGATCATGGCCGCCGCCGCCGACTCGGTGGCCGACCCCGCCATCGCCCCCACCGCCGGCTTCCGGCTGTGGCGCGCCGGGCGCATGGAGCGGCCCCACGTCGTCTACCGCGGCA
>JBOGFO010000147.1:0-5922 GCA_050743445.1 Acidimicrobiia bacterium | reverse complement strand
CCATCGGCTGGCTGGTGGACGGGGCGGCCATCACCAACCAGGTGCCGCTGTGCCGCTGCTCCTACGGCCCCTACGCCCGGGCCATGGTCCGCATCTGCAAGGAGGAGAGCTTCCACCAGCGCCAGGGGTTCGAGATCCTCCACACCCTCTCCCACGGCACGCAGGCCCAGCACGGCATGGCCCAGGACGCGGTGAATCGCTGGTGGTGGCCCTCGCTCATGATGTTCGGCCCACCCGACGCCGAATCGGCCCACTCGGCCCAGTCCACCGCCTGGGGCATCAAGCGCCACCCCAACGACGAGCTCCGGCAGCGGTTCGTCGACATGTGCGTGCCCCAGGCCGAGGTGCTCGGCCTCGACCTGCCCGACCCCGACCTGGTCTGGAACCCCGAGCGGGGCCACTACGACTTCGGGCCGATCGACTGGGAGGAGTTCAAGCGGGTGGTCCGGGGCGACGGACCGTGCAACCGCGAGCGCATCGAGCACCGCGTCTCCGCCCACAACGACGGCACCTGGGTGCGGGAGGCGGCTCTGGCCTACGCCGCCAAGCAACAGGCCCGCCGGAACGGGGAGGCGGCGGCATGAGCGCCCCGGCGGAGCACCCCTGGCCGTTGTGGGAGGTGTTCGTAAGGGCCAAGCGGGGCCTGTCCCACAACCACGTCGGCAGCCTGCACGCCGCCGACGCCGAGACCGCGGTCCGCAACGCCCGGGACGTCTACACCCGCCGCCAGGAGGGCGTGAGTATCTGGGTGGTGCCGGCTGCCGCCATCACCGCTTCGAGCCCCGACGAGAAGGACCCGTTCTTCGGGCCGGCGGCCGACAAGGTCTACCGCCATCCCACCTTCTACGAGGTGCCGGAAGGGGCCGGCCACCTGTGAAGGAAGTCCGCGGGGGTCCGGGGGTGTCCACCGACATCGCGGCCTACGCGCTGCGCCTCGGGGACGACGCCCTGGTGCTGGCCCAGCGCCTGGTGGAGTGGGCGAGCCGCGCCCCGGCGCTGGAAGAGGACATCGCCCTCTCCAACATCGCCCTCGACCTCCTGGGCCAGGGCCGGTCACTGCTGGCCTATGCCGGCGAGACGGAGCAGGCCGGGCGGGGCGAGGACGACCTGGCCTACCTGCGCCCCGAGAGCGAGTTCACCAACTGCCTGCTGGTGGAGCACCCCAACGGCGACTTCGCCGTCACCATGGCCCGCCAGCTCTTCTTCTCCACCTACCAGCTGGCGCTCTACCGCCGCCTGACCGCCTCGACCGACGAGACGCTGGCGGCCGTCGCAGCCAAAGCGGTCAAGGAGGTCGACTACCACCGGGACCACGCCCGCGGCTGGACGCTGCGTCTGGGCGACGGCACCGAGGAGAGCGCCCGGCGCATGCAGGCGGCGGTGGACCGCTTGTGGCCGTGCACGTTCGAGCTCTTCGAGACCGACGACCTGACCGACCGGCTCTCGGCCGCCGGTGTGGCCGTCGACCCGGCCGGCCTGCGCGACGAGTGGGACGCCCACATCGACCATGTCCTGGCCGATGCCAACCTGATCCGGCCCACGGCCGAGTGGCGACCCGGGGGCGGACGGGAGGGCCGGCACACTGAGCACCTCGGCTACCTCCTGGCCGAGATGCAGCACCTCCACCGCGCCCACCCCGGAGCCCGCTGGTGAGCGCCACGACCGAGACCCCCGGGGGTGCTGGTGCGGGGGTGTCCCCCGAGATCGCAGTCCGAGCGGCGCTGGCCGAGGTCGTCGACCCCGAGATCCCCGTGCTCACCATCGAGGACCTGGGCGTCCTGCGGGACGTGGCGGTGGGCGACGACGGCCGGGTGGAGGTCGTCATCACCCCGACCTACTCGGGCTGCCCGGCTATGGACACCATCCGGGAGGACGTGGAACGGGTCCTGGCCGAGAACGGCTGGGCCGGGGCCCGGGTCCGGACCGTGCTCGCCCCGGCCTGGACGACGGACTGGATGACCGACGCCGGCCGGCGCAAGCTGGCCGAGGCCGGCATCGCCCCGCCCGGCGGCGGCCCGCAGGCCGGCGTCGTCGCCGTCGAGCTCGTGCGCTGCCCCCAGTGCGGCTCGGCCGACACCCGGCTGGTCAGCCGGTTCGGCTCCACTGCATGCAAGGCGATGCGGGTCTGCAACCGCTGCCTCGAGCCGTTCGACCACTTCAAGCGCATCTGAGGGCCTGCGTGTCCGGATCGAAGAGCCAGCGGGCCGTCTTCCACCCCTTGACCGTGGCGTCGCTCGACCGGCTCACCGACGACTCGGTGGCCATCACCTTCGACGTGCCCGACGAGCTCGCCGAGGGCTACCGGTTCACGCCCGGCCAGCACCTCACCCTGCGCTGCGACCTGGCCGGCGACGACGTGCGCCGCAACTACTCGATCTGCGCTCCGGCCACCACCGGCCCGTTACGGGTGGCGGTGAAGCGCCTTCCCGGCGGGGTGTTCTCCTCCTTCGCCCTCGAGGGGCTCCGCCCCGGGGACACCATCGAGGTGATGACCCCCTCGGGTCGCTTCACCGTCCCCCTCGATCCCGCCCAGGCCAAGCACTACTGCGCCCTCGCCGCCGGCAGCGGGATCACCCCGGTGCTCTCCATCCTGGCCACGGCCCTGGAGGTGGAGCCCCACAGCCGGGCCACGCTCGTCTACGGGAACCGCACCAGCCGCTCCATCATGTTCCTCGAGGAGCTGGCCGACCTGAAGGACCGCTACCTGGAACGGTTCTGCGTGCTCCACGTCCTCTCCCGGGAGCGCCAGGAGGCCGACCTCCTCAACGGGCGGATCGACTCCGAGAAGCTCAAGGTCCTCTTCGACACCGTGGTGCCCCCGGAGACGGTGGACGATTGGTTCCTGTGCGGCCCGGCGGAGATGATCGAGACGGGCCGGGCCACCCTCGCCGACCGGGGCGTCCCGGCGGCCCACATCCACCGGGAGCTGTTCCACGTCGGGCCGGTCCCGCCCAAGGCGCCCGTGCCGGCCGGCGGGGACGCTCCCACCGCCGGCGCCGCCGAGGTGACCATCCTCCTCGACGGGCGGGCGTCCACCTTCGCCCTGGCCCCCTCGGGGGAGCCGATCCTCGACGCCGCCCTGGCCGTGCGCAGCGACGCCCCCTACGCCTGCAAGAACGGGATGTGCGGCACCTGCCGGGCCAAGGTGGTGGAGGGCGACGTCACCATGGACCACAACTACGCCCTGGAGGACTCGGAGCTGGCCGCCGGCTTCGTCCTCGCCTGCCAGTCCCATCCCGCCGCCGAGCGGGTCACCCTCGACTTCGACACCTGATCATGGCGACGCGGACCACCACCCCCTCGCTGCAGGACCGCTGCGACCGGATCGTGCGCCGGTTCCGCCGCCAGCCCGACGCCAGCGCCCGCACGCTGCTCGTCACCATCTTCGGGGACTCGATCCGCCCCCACGGCGGTGAGATCTGGACCGGCAGCCTCACCCGCCTGGTCGAACCCCTCGGCATCAGCGAGCGGCTGGTGCGCACCTCCCTCAACCGCCTGGCGGGAGAAGGCCTCCTGGAAACGCGGCGGGCCGGCCGGCGCAGCTTCTACTCGGTCACGGCCGCCGCCGACCGGGAGTTCGCCAGCGTGGAGGACCGGATCTACCACCGGGCCCGGGAGACGTGGGACGGCCGGTGGACGATCGTGGCCGAGACCGGCGGGCTGAGCCCGGCGGTGCGGACCGAGCTCCGCCAGCGGCTCGGGTGGCTCGGCTTCGCCGCCCTCTCCCCCGGCGTCCAGGTCTGCCCCGCCGACCGCAGCGCCGCCGTCGGTGCCCTCCTCGAGGACCTCGGCGCCGGCGACGGCGTGGCCTTCTTCCGGGGCGAGGCGAACGGCGTCGGCCTCGACGACCGGGCCCTGGCCCGGCGCACCTCCGACTTCGACGGCCTCGCCCCCGCCTACCAGGCCTTCCTGGACCGCTTCCGTCCGCTGGTCAACGGGGCCGGCCCTCCGAACATGGGCCCGGAAGCGGACGACCCGAAGCTCGACCCCCGGACGGCCTTCGTCACCCGCACCCTGTTGCTGCACGGCTGGCGGCGCATCGTGCTCCGGGAGCCGGCCCTGCCCGCCGAGCTGTGGCCCAGCGCCTGGGTAGGTGACACCGCCTACGACGTGACCGCCGCCGCCTACCACCGCCTATCGCCCGCCGCCGAGGCCCACCTCGAGGCCGTGAGCGAGACGCCGGCGGGACCCCTCCCCGGCCTCGGGACCGGCCACCGCGACCGCTTCCCGCCCCGCTAGGGCTCAGGCGGCCTCGGCGTCGCCGGTCTCGGCCAGGCAGGGATCGGGGCAGGGTGGCTGCATGGGCGTCTGGGACACCGGCTTGACCGGAACGGCGGTGCGGATGGTGAGGAAGGCGGCCACACCCCCGGCGGCGCAGGCGGCGGCGCACACCCACATGGCCTCGGGGAAGCCGGCGGCGACCGTCGCCGGGTTCTCGGGATCGATGGCGGTGAGGGCCGGGAGGACGGCCACCGCCACCAGCCCGGCCAGGCGGGCGACGGCGTTGTTGACCCCGGAGGCCACGCCCACGTTGCGCTCGTCCGACGCCGCCAGCACGGCCGAGGTGAGGGGCGCCACGGTGATGGTCATCCCCAGACCGAAGGCGGCCACCGCCGGGAGGACGGCTCCGAGGTAGGCGTCCCCGGGCCCGACCCGGGCCATGAGCATCAGGCCGGCCCCGGTCATCAGGGGACCGGCGGTCATGGGCAGCCGGGGGCCGGTGCGCCGGGCCAGGTGACCGATCCGGGCCGAGAGCACCAGCATGATCACGGTGAAGGGCAGCAGCGAGGCGCCGGCCTGCAAGGCCGGATAGCCCAGCGAGAGCTGGAGGTGGAGCACGAGCAGGAAGATGGCGCCGCCCAGCCCGAAGTAGACGGCGAAGGTGGTGAGGTTGGCCCCGGTGAACTGCGGCGACCGGAACAGGTCGAGGGGCAGCATCGGGTTGGCCACCCGGCGCTCGATGGCCAGGAAGGCCACGAGGCCGAGCAGTCCGATCACTCCGGCCGCGGCGGGGAGGACGCCGCCCCGGGCCGGGCCTTCGATGAGGGCGTAGGTGAGCCCGGCGATCCCGGCGGTGACGGCCGCCGCCCCGGCCAGGTCCGGCGTGTGGGCCCCGGCGGCCCGGGTCTCGGGGACGTGGCGCACGGTGATCCACGCCGCCGCCGCGGCCAGCGGCAGGTTGAGGAGGAACACGAGCCGCCAGGAGCCGGAGTCCACCAGCCATCCGCCCAGAAACGGGCCCGCCGCCCCGGCCAGCCCGGCCAGCCCGGACCAGGCCCCCACCGCGCCGGACCGGTCGTCGGGATGGAAGCTGGCCGAGATGAGGGCCAGGCTCCCCGGCACCAGGAAAGCGGCGGCCGCACCCTGCAGGGCCCGGGCGGCGATGAGGGCGCCGGCGCTGGGCGCCAGCCCGCACAGGACCGAGGCGGCCACAAACCCGCCGAGTCCGGCGATGAACACCCGGCGTCGCCCGTAGAGGTCTCCCAGGCTGCCGCCCAGGAGCACCAGGGCGCTGAGCGTCACGAGGTAGGCGTCGACCGTCCACTGCAGCCCGGTGGCGCCCATGCCCAGGTCGGAGCGGATGGCGGGGAGGGCCACGTTGACCACGGTGGCGTCGAGGAAGGCCATGCCCGAGCCGAGGACGGCGGCGACGATGAGCCAACGGCCGGCCGGGGTGCCGTAGCGCAGGCCGGCGGAACGGTCGTCGGACGGGTCGGAGCTCAGCAGGTGGCCAGCATCTCACGCAGGGCCCCCGCCTCCGCCTCGTCGGCGGTGAGGTCCCAGCGGAGCTTGACCGTGACCCAGTCCCGGGCGAAGCCGCACCAGGCCTCGGGCCGGGGCGGCCGCCACTGCGCCGGGTCGCGGTCGTTCTTGGTGCGGTTGGCCGGGGTGGTGACCGCCACCAGGCTGGCCGCCTCGCCC
>JBOGFO010000146.1:0-5565 GCA_050743445.1 Acidimicrobiia bacterium | reverse complement strand
GTGTTAGGTCTCCCTTATGAATTAAAGTTAGGCTATCCTAATTCCATCGGGACGGCCTGGCCTGATCGCTACCGTGGCGCGGTGCGACGCCTCCTGGTGCTGGTCTCCTTCACCATCGTCGTGGCTGCGTCCGGGATCATCCCGGCGGAGGCGCATGCGTGCGCCACGCCGGTCGAGATCCCCGTCGGCGAGGTGACGACCATCGTTGTGGGGGTGCCCGCCGAGATACAGCCCGTCGTGGAGGTGGACGTCGGGATCCCGGACGGCTTCCTCCTCGATGAGGCGAACGATGTCGGCCCGTGGAAGGTCGAGCACTCGGGTTCGACGCTGCGCTACCGGGGCGGGGAGCTCGCCCCCTACGCCTGCGCCTCCTTCCAGCTGCAGGGAACGGCGGAGCGCCAGGCCCAGCTCTCCTTCCCCGTCACCACCCGGGCCGAGGACGGCTCCGAGGTGAAGTTCACCGCCCAGGAGCCCGACGACCCCCACGCCGCCCAGCTCGTCTACGCCGGGTTCTCCCCCCCGACCTCCGGCGACGACGGCGGCTCGAGCTGGCTGTCCGGGTCGACCATCGGCGTCGCCGTGACCGTGGTGGTGATCGCGGGTGCCTACTTCCTGTCCCGGCGCCTGCAGCAGGAGCAACCCGGCCGGAGCACCAAGCCGATCCGGCCGGCCCGGCGCCGCCGCTAACCAGAGTCGAAGCGGCTTTCGCCATGGGGCCCTAGTAGTATCAACGAAACTAGTTGGGAGGCTTCGTCCTGTGCGCAGTGACCCGGTTCCTGCGGCCGGCGTGAGGCGCCGGCGCCCGCCGTGGCTGGCGCTCGGCGCAGGCGCGGTGGCCGCCCTCTTCTTCCTGCTTCCACTGGCCGGTCTTTTGTGGCGGGCCCCGTGGAGCGACCTGGCCTCCGACCTCAGCTCGCCCGAAGCCCGCACCGCGCTTCGGCTCTCGCTGGAGACGTCGTTGCTGGCCACGGGGCTGGCGATCGTCTTCGGGATCCCGCTCGCCTGGGTGCTGGCCCGGGTCGACTTCCCCGGTCGGAGGGTCCTGCGGGCCCTCACCGTCCTCCCCATGGTCCTCCCCCCGGTCGTGGGCGGTGTCGCCCTCCTCTTCGCCTTCGGCCGCCGGGGACTCGTCGGCCAGTACCTCGACCGCTGGTTCGGGATCACCTTTCCGTTCACCACCAAGGGTGCGGTCCTGGCCGCCACCTTCGTCGCCATGCCGTTCCTGGTCATCACCGCCGAGGCGGCGTTCCGGTCGTTCGACGAGCGCTTCGAGGACGCCGCCCGCACGCTGGGAGCCGGCCGGTGGACGGTGTTTCGCCGCGTGACCCTGCCGCTGTGCGGTCCCGCCCTGGCGGCCGGAGCGGTGCTGTGCTGGGCCCGGGCCCTCGGCGAGTTCGGGGCCACCATCACCTTCGCCGGCAACTTCCCCGGCACCACCCAGACGATGCCCCTGGCCGTCTACCTGGCCCTGGAGACCCGCCCCGGTCTTGCCATCACCCTGAGCCTGGTGCTGCTGGCCGTCTCCCTGGCGGTGCTCGTCGGTCTGCGGGACCGCTGGACCGGCGTGTCGTGAGCGGATGACCGAAAGCGGGCCCGAGGCCGGGCTCACAGCCGAGGTGGGCCTCCGCCTCGGGGCGCTCGACCTCGACGTAGGCATCGAGATGCCACCAGGCGAGCTGGTAGCGCTCCTCGGACCCAATGGTGCGGGCAAGACGACGCTGCTCAAGATCCTGGCCGGCCTGGTCGCACCCGACCGCGGCCGGGTGGTGCTCGACGGAGCGGTCCTCGACGACGTCGCCACGGCGCGCCACGTCCCGGTCGAGCGCCGCCCGGTGGGCTACGTCTTCCAGGACTACCTCCTCTTCCCCCACCTCTCGGCCCTCGAGAACGTGGCCTTCGGGCTGCGCAGCCGGGGAATCCCCAAGCGTGAGGCCCGCCGGGGCGCCGGGGAGTGGTTGGACCGGGTCGGGCTGGCCGAGCACGCCGACGCCCGGCCGGCGGCCCTGTCCGGCGGTCAAGCCCAGCGCGTTGCCCTGGCCCGGGCGCTGGCCACCGAACCCCGCGTGCTGCTCCTCGACGAGCCGCTGGCCGCGCTCGACGCCACCACCCGGCTCTCGACCCGCCGGGAGCTGCGCCGGCAGCTCGACCGCTACGAGGGCGTGCGTCTCCTGGTCACCCACGACCCGCTGGAGGCGATGGCCCTGGCCGATCGCCTGGTGGTCCTGGAGGAGGGACGCATCTCACAGACCGGCACGCCGACCGAGATCAGCCGGCGGCCCCGGTCCCGCTACATCGCCGACCTGGTCGGGCTCAATCTGCTACGGGGCCGGGGCGACCAGGAGGGCGTCGTCTTCCCTGGGGCTTCCCTCATCGTGGCCGGGCCGGTTCCCACCGGGGAGGTGTTCGCCGTGGTCCACCCCCGGGCCGTCTCCCTGCACCGCGAGCGTCCGGGGGGCTCACCCCGCAACGTGTGGTCGGGCACGGTCGACGGGCTCGACTACGAGGGTGAGCGTGTCCGGGTGATGGTCGGCGGAACGCTCCCGATCGTGGCCGAGGTCACCCCGGGGGCCGTCGCGGACCTGCGACTTGGGGACGGGGGGATGGTGTGGGTCTCGGTCAAGGCCACCGAGATCAGCGCGTACACGGCATGAGCTCCATCCGCTCGAGGCCGACCCGGCAGGCGTCGAGTCGTGGTACTAGTCTCACTGTGACTAGATGAACACCCACGCCCGCGCCCCAGGTGCATCCGACGCCCCCCTCCCCGAGCTGTCTCTCACCGAGTGGGCGGTTCTCGGGATCCTCGCCGTCCAGCCCGCCCATGGCTTCGCCGTTGCCCGAGAGCTCCGAGCCGACTCGCCGGTGGGCGAGGTGTGGAGCATCCAGCGGCCCCTGATCTACCGGGCCATGAACCGGCTGGAAAGCCAGGGTCTGATTCGACCTCACGCCACCGAGCCCGGAGCCGGTGGTCCTCAACGGACCGTCTACCGCCTCGAGCGGCGGGGCCGTACGGCCCTCCGGCGGTGGTTGCGCACGCCGGTCAACCATCTTCGGGACGTGCGCACCGAGCTGCTGCTCAAGCTGGTGCTCGGCCGGCGCCTGGGGATCGATCAACGCCAGCTGGTACTTGATCAGCAGGCCACGTTCGCGCCGTACTTCGCCGCACTGGCGCAGGCTGCGTCGGGATCGGCGGACCCGGTTCGCCTCTGGCGCCACGAGTCGTCGCAGGCCGTGGCTCGTCTCCTGGAAGGACTCTCATGAGGCATGCGTTTTCTTCATGCCCGCGCTGGCTCCGATGGACGGCGGTGGTGCTGGCCGCATCCCTGGTGACGGCGGCGTGCGGGGACGACGACCCCGGGAGCGATGCCGCGCTGTCAACCGCGTCCTCGGTCGGGGCGAGCACCACCACAGCGCCCGAGCTCACCGGGAACATCACCGTCCTGGCCGCGGCGTCACTCACCGACTCGTTCACCGAGATGGGGAAGGCCTTCGAGGCGGCCAATCGCGGGACGAAGGTCACGTTCATCTTCGGGGCGTCCTCGACCCTCGCCGCCCAAGCCAATGAGGGGGCGCCGGCCGACCTCTTCGCCTCGGCCGATGAGGCCAACATGAAGAAGGTGACCGACACCGGCAACGCCGCCGACCTCACCGTCTTCACCCGCAACCGCCTGTCGCTCCTGGTCGGCAAGGGGAATCCGCAAGGGATCGCCGCCCTCACGGACCTGGCGAAGCCCGGCGTGGTCTTCGTCCTGTGCGCGGTCGAGGTTCCCTGCGGCAAGTTCGGCCAACAGGCGCTGGACAAGGCCGGCGTCAATGCGAAGCCGAAGTCGTTCGAGGAGAACGTCAAGGCGGTCGTCACCAAGGTCACCCTGGGCGAGGCCGACGCCGGAATCGTCTACGTCACCGACGCCAAGGCCGCCGGAGACTCGGCGCTGGGCGTGGACATCCCCGACGAGCACAACGTCATCGCCGTCTATCCCATCGGCACCCTGAAGCAGTCGGCCACACCCGAGGTGGCGGCCGCCTTCAAGGCCTATGTCGTGTCGGCTCCCGGCCAGCAGATCATGGCGAAGTACGGCTTCCTCCCCGCGAAGTGACCAACAGGTTCAGCCGGCCACGATGGCCGCCGCCAGCGCCACCCGATGGTCCTTCGTCCAGGGCGGCCCCAGCCTGGCCCGAGGGCCGAGCAGGACCTCGTCGGCCCGCTCGCCCAGCAGGTCGACCGCCTGACCGACCACTTCCTTCGCCCGGTACAGGTGGACCTCCCAGCCCCGATCGTGGGCGAGCTCGGAGAGCACCTGGCGATACATGACGGCGTCGGCGCGGGACTCATACGGCACCTGACGTTGGACGGCGATGTCATCGGGGAAGTCGAGCGGCCAGGCCCGGAGCGAGATCGACACGACCGGCGCGGGCACCGGCTCAGCCGGTGACGACGGCGTTGACCACGAAGGTCTGGAGGTAGGCGGGCAGGTCGCGCTCGGGTGGGACGATCTCGGGCACGGTGAGGAAGCAGAAGACGATCGACGTCAGCCAGCGGACGGCGGCGTCGGGTTCGACGTCGGGCCGCAGCTCGCCCCGCTCGGCGGCGTAGTCGAGGTAGGGCCGCCAGTACCCCGACATGGCCTCGAAGACGGAGTCGGTCTGGGCCACCAGCTTGGCCGTGTCGTGGAGCACGTCCACGCCGAGGACCGATTCGGCGATGCCCCGGTCCGGCCCGCCCACGATCCCGGCCAGCAGGGCCTGGCGGATGAGCGGGCCGGCGGGGCCCTTCTTCTTCACCCGCTTGTGCAGGGCGGCGGCCCGGTCGCGGATGTGGCGGACGACCACCTCGAGGAGCAGGGCTTCCTTGCCGGCGTAGTAGCGGTACAGAGCGGGCCGGGCGATGCCCGCCTCCTGGGCGATGTCCTCCATCCGGGTGCGGTGCACGCCCCAGCGCTCGAAGCAGCGGGCGGCGGCGTCGGCGATGAGGGTCCGGCGCTCCCGGTCCTCCTCGGACTCGACCGCCACCAGGTCGGCGGAAGGAAGTGACGGGTCGAGGGTGGAGCGGGCCACGGCCCCAGGGTACCGACCTTGACGGCCACAGTAAACGCGATATGTAATTTGTCACGCGTTTGTCCCGGAGCCCTGGGAGGTCGGCCATGTCGAGTGTCCCCCGCATCATCTCGCCCGACGACCACATGCAGGCCCCGGCCCACCTCTGGCAGGAGCGCCTCCCGTCGAAGTTCCGGGATCGGGGCCCCTACATCCGCCGGCTCAAGGGAGCCACGAAGATCGAGGGGACCTCGCCCCGCTTCGTCGAGGACGACAACGGCCACGTCGCCGACGTGTGGCACTACGAGGACCGCCAGCTCCCCCTCCTCCAGATCGCGGCCGCCGCCGGCATGGACCGCAGCACGGTCGACGCCCGGCCCGTCACCTACGACGACATCCGCAAGGGGTGCTACGACCCGGCCGCCCGCCTGGCCGACATGGACGTGGCCGGCATCGAGGCCTCGGTCTGCTACCCGAACATGTTCGTCCGCTTCTGCGGCCAGCAGTTCTCCCTGGCCCAGGACAAGGAGCTGG
>JBOGFO010000145.1:0-3899 GCA_050743445.1 Acidimicrobiia bacterium | reverse complement strand
ACTCGAAGCCGGACGCTCTGACGACCTCACCGTTTAACCCCAACGAATAGCGGCGGCCCGGCCACGGCGGCACGACCGGCGGCGAGGCCGTAGCGTGCTCATGGCTCCGAGCCGCCGGTGGGAGGTGGCACGCTGGGGTGATGGCGGAGCAGGCGGCGAGGGCGACGGCGTATCTGCGTCGATGCGCTGAGCTGGTGCTCGAGCAGGTGCCTGAGTCAGCGATGGGCCCGGGTGGTCGGCCTCGCGTCTGGGAGTTGATGCGTCCCGTCCACGATGCCGCGACGGCACTTGTCGGCGTGGGTGCGCTCGAAGCCGCGGTCGCTGGGCGCATCGAAGATGAGTTGCACCGCACGCTGGTCGCTCGAGGCGTGGGCGATCCCAAGAGCCTCGAGGCGCCGAGCCGTTGGGCGGCCCCGCCTCCCTGGCCGCCGGGTGTGCCGGTCGTGCTCCCACCGAGGCTTGGTTACCAATGTTCCGCCGACCTTCGGCTCAGCTTCGGCGACGTCCGCCTGCGCTACCTCGTCGTGACCCCAGACGATGGGACCGGCGGCGGTTCGATGCGACTCGTCGGTGACCTGGTCCTCCCCGAGCGGCTGCCGCCGCCGGCGGTTCCAGGTGCCACCGGCGGCCGCCGCCAAACGATGACTGGTCTGCTCTCGGCGCTGATCGTGGCCGACGACAGCGGCCGCCGCTATGAGCTCGCCACTGCGGGAGGCGGCGGCGACGGCCGCACGTTCAATTTCACGGCCGTCTTCCGCCCGGCACCGTCGCCGACGACAACGTCGCTGCGCTTCGGGCCCGACGCAGCCGGCCAGCTGGTGTCGGTCGCGTTCGGACCGTCGGCACCAACAACCATCGGTGCCGTCGAGGAGTTCCCGGCCGTGCCTGTCTCGGAGCGGTGGCTGCGGGCGCGGGCGGAAGACGCCCTGTTCGAGTACCTCCGGGGTCGAACCTCCGACCCGGACTTGAATTTGGAGGTGTGCCTGGACGCCCTCGTCGCCGTAGGGTCCGGCGGTATCGGTGACCCGATCGTCGGCGAGGTGAGGGAACTTCTCGCCGTGTTCGCAGGCCGCCGGTTGGCCGACCATCTGCCGCCGGCGTGGAAGAACGCCCTTCCCGGTCGCGACCCGCACCTCGACTGGGACACCACCAGGGTGCTCGCGGTGATCCTCCCCCCACTCGGTGGCGTGACGGTCGCCCTCGAAGCACTCGAGATCCGCCTCGGTCACGGTTTCCTCTCACTCGAGATGACACCGTGCGAACGGTCATGGCCCCCAACCCGCTGGCCCGACCACCTCAAGCTCCGAGCCGTCGACGACCACGGCGGTCGCTACATCGCCAGACCGTTCTCACAATGCGCCAGCCCAGACCACGCCACGGCGGAGTACGGGTTCGCGCCGCCACTCGATCCTGCCCTGCGCCGCCTCCGCCTCGACATCTCAACCGCCACCCACAGCTGCACCGTCGATATAGACGTCGACGTCCCCGGGCCCTAACTAACCCCGACGTGCCGGTCCCGGCCCGCGGCACAACCGGCGGCCGTCCCGCGGGATCGAGGAAGCTAGGTCTCGGGTGGGTGGGCGAGCGCCTCGTCGACGATGGCTTGCAGGTCGATGCCGTCTTCGGCATTGACCCAGGCTGTCTCGTCGTCCTTGTAGTTGAAACCGAACGTGGGACCGGAGCCTGGTGGGTGGCGTTTGACGAGGAGGTCGATTACCCGGGAGGTGGCTTCGCGGGGGAACTCGACGTGCTGGGTCATGTGGAGCTTGCGGTCGAGGGGCGGCAGCGGCGCCCGCGGCAGCGGCACCCCCATCTCCTCGAGCGCACCTACGATCGCCTCCCTGGTCACCCCCGGGGTTTCGGTCAGCGACCAGCGGCGTCTGTCCCACAGGACGGCGAGGAGGAAGTGGACGCCGGTGGTGTCGCCGGCACCGAGCCCGGCGGCGATCCCCTCCGCCCGGCCGTGGATCGTCTGCCATCTCGGATTGGGGGTCACCCCCGACCTCTGCTCATCATCGCTGCCGGTGGTCATCCGGGCGAGCCACCCTTCGACGATGGCCGCATCCACGCCGACCTGCTCCAACGCCCGCCGCGCCGGATCGTCGGCGTCGCCCCGCAGGATCCCGAGCAGCGTGTGCTCCGGGCCCATCCAATCGTGACCCAGACGCCGTGCCTCCTCGCCGCCGATCTTCAGCAGACCCATCGGCACCACCCCCGCCTTCCGGCCATGCAGGCCGGGCCCAGCCGTCCGCGAAGCATCATGTTAGAGAGGCGCACGGGCGCCCGTGACGACACGGACGGCTGGCCGCCACCCGCTTGGTTCCATCGGCGTTTTCGTCCTGAAACGGCGCTTCCGAGCGTGGAACGTTTCCGCGGAAACGCCGAGAGGATTCTGCCGAGCCGATCTGGCGAGGTACGTGTCTCGGGCGCATAGTGGGGGAATTGGTGGGTGTGATTGAACTTGCCGTCGCCGCCGCTGTACTGGCGGCCATCGGGTTCGCCGGCTTGAGGATCGTCCGCCGGCCTGGACACGGGGGCGGGAACGACCTGGGGACTGCGGTCGACTGTGGCCCCGCGTTCTGGGATTGCGACGGAGGCGCCATCGGGGTCGGGGACTGCTCCTGATTTAATTCGTTGTTCGGAGCCCGATGGCAGCATCTCGCGGCACGGGAACGGACGCACCGGGTTCTTGTGCGGTGACCTGGCTGTCCGGGTCGGTGGAGTCCCCATCCACGACCGAGGACCTAAGGCCGGATCGGCCTAACAGCTCCTTCGCCTCGGAGAGTCGGAGCCCAACGACATCTGGGACCACGATTGGTCGCACAAGCTCGTTGATGTCGGTGAGGGCTTCCTCGGCCGTACGGAGGCGGCTCTCGAGTCGCAGAATCTCGTCCGATTCCACGGCGGCCTGGCGTTCAAGGGAACGAAGGTCGTCTCGCAGACCATCCACGCGGACCAGCACCGCAACCTCAAGACCGAGCACCGCAACCCCAAGCAGGACCAACATCTGCGTTCCACGTCGCCGCTGCTTCGGAAGACTCGATGCCGGGTCCACGGGTATCGATTCGAGGTTCTGCATGGACGGAGCATGGTCGGTCGTTGGGGCTCCGTCTACGACCGAGGCGGACACTCTCACCTGGGGCAGGTTGCGAGCACCTGCTCGGACCCATCGAGGTCAATCGTGCGAGGCCCGAGAGCATGGTTCAATTCGCGGAGCTTCCCCGAGTCAGCGAGCCACGCAGTCTTCGGGTTCTTTCGGGCGGCCTTCTCCGCGGCGGCGTCGGAGACGGGGACCCGTCCGCTGGTGGACGTCCCTTCGGCCTTGCGTTCCTCTTTGACCGCGTCCACCAGGTTCCGCAGCTCCTGGCACGAGGCCTTCTCGTTGGCGAGGTAGGCGTTGCGACTGCCTCGGAGCTGACCTTCGAGGCGGGGCTGGCTGTCGCATCCCGGGTCGGTGTCCCGCAGCATCGCCGCCTGGCCGTCCTCCCAAACGAACGTGACGGTTCGGGCGTCGGCGTCGTAGTTGATCTCGTGAGCCCCAGACCACAGGTGCTGCATCTCCTCGCATGCCGTGATGTGAGACCCGCTGCTTCGCGGGGCGTCGTCCGGGGCGGCGGCAGCCAGCACGGCTGTGCCCACAAACAACGCCCCAAGTAACGCCGCTCCCACGACCACGGGGTGTCCCCCAGCCGCCTTCCCCATGGCATCCATGATGCAGGAGCAGCGGCAGGCGGACAGCTAGCCCGAGGGTGAGAAAACACTGACCTCGAGAGGCTGCGACCCGAGAAGAATCGGCACCTCCGCTTCGCGAGTCAGCGGCCCCTTGCCTGGCCGCTGACACGCGTTGGGGGGATAGCCGGTCGGTTAGGGCCCGCGTGAGAACTACTTGCGTGTAGTTC
>JBOGFO010000144.1:0-2688 GCA_050743445.1 Acidimicrobiia bacterium | reverse complement strand
GGGTGGAGCAGAACAGCCCGATCTTGACCCCGGGGGTGGCGAAGCGGGCGCCCTCCTCGGCCACCGCCAGGTCGCAGGCGGCCACCAGCTGGCAGCCGGCGGCGGTGGCGATGCCGTGCACCTTGGCGATCACGGGCTGGGGGATGGACTGGATCGTTTCCATGAGCTCCGTGCACACGGTGAAGAGCTCCTGGTAGAAGGCCATGGTCCGGCCCGTCATCTCGGACAGGTCGTGGCCCGCGGAGAAGCACGGCCCGGCCCCTTCCAGCACCACGACCTGGGGGACGGGCGAGCGCTCCGCCAGCCCCTTCAGCGCCGCGATCAGCTCCGTCATGAGCGCCAGCGACAGGGCGTTGCGCTTCTCGGGCCGGTTGAGGGTGATCCGGACGACGGCCCCCTCGGCCTTCACCACCAGGTTCTCGAGCTCCATGGCACCCATTCTGCCCCGCTTCCCGATCCCGCTCCACCCGACCGAGGACCGGGGGCAGCGCTGTATGCGGTGGACCAACCCGCCGCTGATGTGGCTACAATGATGTTGTCAATGTGGCCACAAGGAGGCTTGGGTGGAGGTTGGGATTCGGGCGCTCCGGGACCGTCTGAGCGAGTTCGTGGAGCGGGTCCGGGCGGGGGAGGAGCTCGTGGTCACCGACCGGGGCCGGGCGGTGGCCCGTCTCGTTCCCTTCGGACATGAACGGGCGTTGGACCGGCTCATCCGAGAGGGCGTGGTGGACCCGGCACCGGTGGGGGAGCGGCGCCGTCGACCCCGCCGGGTGGCCGCCAACGGGCCCGTGAGCGACCTCGTCGAGCGTCGGTGATCGCGTATTTCGACACGTCCGCCCTGATCCCCCTCGTCGTCGAAGAGGCCGGATCGGACCGCGCCACCCGCGTGTGGGATGCCGCTGAACGGGTGGTGACCGTCCGGATCGCCTGCCCGGAGGGTCGGGCCGCCCTCGCCCAGGCCCGACGCCTCGGCCGCCTCACCGCCCGGGGACACCGGAGCGCCCGCGCCGGGTTCGAGGACCTCTGGCGACAGCTCGACCGGGTCGAGGTGACAGCCGCCCTGGCGGAGCGGGCCGGCGACCTCGCCGAAAGCCTCGGACTGCGGGGCTACGACGCCGTCCACTTGGCCGCCGCCGAAACCGTCGCTGATCGCGACCTTGTCCTGGTCGCCGGCGACGGGCCGCTCTGCGACGCCGCCAGAGCCCTCGGGCTCGCGATCACCCGAACCTGACGATCCCGCCGCCGCGGCAGGGCCGAGACAGAGCCAGCCGAGTGCTGGACAACGTCACGCACCGCCACGCACGGTGATGCTCTTGAACAACATTGACCACTCAATTAACATCAAAAGGTCCGAATCGGGTGGGAGAGGTGGGGGTATCCGCGTGCGCGTCCCGCTATGGAAGACCCGGGGAACCGGCATCACCCTGATCGCCGCCGTCATGGTGGCGTCGTCGGTCTCGATCGGTCCCGGCGCGGTGGCCGAGGACACCCCGGCCCACTACCCCGTGCCCGCCACCCCGGCCGACTACCGCCGGCCGATGGGCAAGCTCGTCCCCGCCACCGGCGCCCTGTTCGGTGCCCATCTCCCCGGATCCAGCGTGGTGGCCGAGGAGCAGGCCCAGGTCGAGGCCCTCGAGGCCGACATCGGCCGGACCCTCGACATCAACCACTACTACTACCCCTTCGAGGACAACTTCCCGACGTGGCGGGAGTCCTACGACTTCGCTCACGGGCGCTACCCCCTCATCGCCTGGGGCTGCCACGACGTCGACCAGATTCTGAACGGCTCCATGGACTCCCTCATCGACACCCGGGCCGCGGCCCTGCGCGACCTGGGCAAGCCGCTGTTCCTGCGCTGGTGCTGGGAGATGGACGGCGCCCGCCCGGAGAAGCGCAAGAAGGTCAAGGGCCCGGAGAAGTTCGTCGCCGCCTGGCAGTACCTGTGGAAGCGGGTCTACGACGCCGGCGCCACCAACGTGGTCCGGGTCTGGTGCCCCAACGCCCGGGGCTTCAAGCACGGCGAAGCGCAGCCCTTCTACCCCGGGGACGAGTGGGTCGACTGGATCTGCACCGACGGGTACAACTGGGCCCCGGGCCGGAGCTACGAGGACTGGCGCAACTTCACCGAGATCTTCGACGAGAGCTACCAGTTCGCCGTCTCGCGCTACAAGCCGCTGATGATCGGTGAGTGGGGCGTGATGGAGCGCGACCCGGGCGACAAGGCGGCCTGGATCCGTGAGGCTCAGGCCGTGATCCGGGACCAGCTTCCCGGCGTCGCCGCCGTGCTGGCCTTCTCCGTCGACCACCTCTTCGACTGGCGGGTCTCGACCGCCCCGGACTCCTACCAGGCCTACACCGACTGGGCCCGGGACCCGTACTACAACCAGCCCGACCCGGCCTTCGACCCCGGCCCCGGCGAGAACACCGCCCCGGGGCCCCTCGGCCCGCCCGGCACTCCGGGCGTGGGTGACGGCGACTACCGCAACGGCCCCCCGGATGACGACGCCCCGGACCCCAGCGACCCGGCCGACGACGACCCGGCCCCGGCCGACGACGACCAGGCCCCGGCCGACGACGACCAGGCAGACCAGAAGACGAAGTCCAAGCCCAAGCCGAAGGGCTAGGGGGCGGCGGACATGCGAGCGACATGGCGGCTGGCGGGCCTTGCAGCCGTGGCCACCACCCTCC
>JBOGFO010000143.1:0-3988 GCA_050743445.1 Acidimicrobiia bacterium | reverse complement strand
CACGGCGTAGAGCCCGTCGTCGTGGTCGACCAGGAAGGTGTCCTCGTTGGCCGGCCGGCCCCGGCCGACGTCGGTTTTGGCTCCCACCGCGAACCTCATCCGCTGACCTCCAGGACCGTCTGGCCGATCTGGAGGACGTCGCCGCGGCGCAGGCGCTGAGCCTTGGTGAGCCGCGACTGGTTGAGGAAGGTGCCGTTGGTGGAGCCCAGGTCCTCCACGAAGGGCTGGCCGTCCCGGACGTAGACCCGGGCGTGGAGCTGGGACACGAAGGTGTCATCGGCCAGGGCCACGGAGCAGCCCGGCGCCCGGCCGATGGTGACCTCCTCGGAGAGGGGGAACACCTGGGCGGTGGGGGGTTCGACCATGCGGAGCTGGTAGGGGGGCGCCCCGTCGGCGCTGCCCCGGCCGGGAAGGCGGAAGCGTCGCCCTTCGCCCTGGCGGCCGACGGCCAGCTCGCTCTCGACCGCCCGCAGCACCCGGGCCACGAAGAGGTAGAGCAGCCCCAGGAAGCAGAACTTGAGGATGGTGAGGATGGCCTCCGGCACTGCTCGCCCGGCCCCCCTCAGGAGCTCTCGAAGCGGATGGTGGCCGAACCGATCCGCAGCTCGTCACCATCGGACAGGCGCCGTTCCCGCACCGGTGTGCCGTTGACGGCCGTCCCGTTCGTCGACCCCAGATCGAAGACGCAGAAGCCCTCGGCGTCGCGCCGCACCTCGGCGTGGCGCCGGGACACCTGGGGATCGCCCAGCGGGATGTCGCAGCTCGACAGGCGGCCGATCACGACGGGCTGCTCGGCGACCGGGACGCGCCGGCCCTCGGACGTCACCAGGGTCCCCACCCGGCCGCCGGGGTCGGCCATGATCTCGCTCCCCACCAGGCACTGGCCCGCCTTGAGCTCCGCACCGGTCTCCAGCTCCACGGTGACCTGGCCCAGGAAGCCGTAGCCCTCGGCCTTGGCGTGGGCCCGGGCGGCGTCGGCCAGCTCCTGAGCCAGGGCCTCCTCGAAGGACGAGAATCGCTCCCGGTCGGCCTCCGACAGGCGCACCACGAAGTGGTTGGGGGCGATCAGGCCGTGGATTCCCACCGTGCGGCGGTCATCGAGCTCGCGGGCCAGCCTCCGGCCGATCTCCACGGGCTGGAGGCCGCTCCGGAACGCCCGCGAGAACACGCCCTCGACGAGCGCTTCGAGGCGGCGCTCGAACCCGGTCAGTCCCACGGCGCGGAGTCTAACGAGGGCCTGCGTCAGCGGCGGGTGACCCTCTGATCAGGCCCAGAGGTCGGCTGCTAACCTCGTTGCCTTCACCCGGGCGAGTGGTGAAATGGCAGACACGCAGGCTTCAGGTGCCTGTGAGGGCAACCTCGTGGGGGTTCAAGTCCCCCCTCGCCCACGGTAAAGGTGCAGGTCAGAGCACCTTTTCTGACTGCTCTGGGGGCCGACTTCTACCGGATTTCTACCGGAAGGTCCGGCGTTCGCTGGCGTACGCTGGTGTTCATCAGCGTCCAGCCGTCTGATCACCGTCCCGTCGAACCAGCGCCGATCGAGCCGACCATCGTCGAATTCGACGACGAGGGAAACGCGACGCTCCACTTGCCGGCTGCCGGTCGGCGGCGCTTCCTGGTCGACGAGTCGCCCAAGGGCACGTTCCATCTGGTGCCCCTTCTCGACGACGAGGAGCTTCCCGCCGAGTTGCGCGCGCGGATGGCCGCCAACAAGGCCGACCCGAGCCGGCTGGTGCGCCACCCACGACATCGTGGGTGAACTGCACTTCGACGTAGCCGCGGACACAGCCCTGACCCAGAGCTGGAACGCCACCCGAGCCTGCTGCTCGACCAGGTGAACCGATGGCCCGAAGGGCAATCCCTGGATGATCGTCTGGAAGCCACATCCGGACATCGGAGACCAGCACTCTACGATCTGGTGGCTTGATCTCCTACGAACTGGTGACTCTAAGGCCTACAATCTGGTGGCTGGATTGAGCGCGACCTGGAGCCTGCCGTGGCCTACCTGCCGAGAGTCGTCGATGGAGAGCTGCGAGCGCGGCTCGCGGCAGCTGGAGCGGTGGTCATCGAAGGCCCCAAGGCCTGTGGCAAGACGGAGACGGCGCGCCAGCAGGCGGCCAGTGCCGTCTTGCTCGACGTCGACGAAAACGCTCGACGCGCAGCCGCCGTCGATCCGTCGCTCGTCCTCGACGGCCCGACCCCCCGCCTGCTGGACGAGTGGCAGATGGAGCCGGGCCTGTGGAACCACGTGCGCCGCGCCGTCGACGACAGGGGCGCTCCAGGCCAGTTCGTGCTGACCGGCTCGGCCGTGCCGGCCGACGACGTCGCTCGGCACACCGGCGCCGGCCGGTTCTCCTTCCTGCGCATGCGCCCGATGACCCTCTTCGAGACCGGGCACGGCAACGGCGCCGTGTCGCTCGCCGCCCTCCTCGCTGGCGAACCGGTCCGGTCGGAAGACCCCGGGCTGACGGTGGCCGACCTGGCCAGCCTGATCACGGTCGGCGGTTGGCCCGCCCAGCACGGTCGCCCAGTCGCCGACGCAGCGCGGGCAGCGCGCGACTACCTCGAGCAGATCCGCGAAGTCGACGTCTCACGCGTCGCGGGATCGCGGCGAGACCCGGCGCGCATCGAGCGACTTCTTCGCTCGCTCGCCCGGAACACCGCAACGGAGGTCGCCATCACCGTGCTGGCGACCGATGCCGGTGGCGCCAATGGCGCGCTGGACCGCCATACCGTCGCCGAGTACCTCGCGATCCTCGAGCGGTTGATGGTGATCGAGGACCAGCCGGCGTGGGCGCCGCACCTGCGCTCCCGAGCGAACCTCCGCACGTCACCGAAGCGACACTTCGTCGATCCGTCCCTCGCCGTCGCTGCGCTCGGCGCGGGACCGGAGCGCCTCCTCTCCGATCTCAACCTTCTCGGGCTTCTGTTCGAGTCGCTCGTCATCCGCGACCTCCGCGTGTTTGCTCAACCGCTCGACGGGCGCGCATTCCACTACCGCGACAACTACGGCGTCGAGGCCGACGCTGTCGTGCAGCTCGCCGACGGGCGGTGGGGCGCGTTCGAGATCAAGCTCGGGGCCGGCTTGGTCGACGAAGGCGCCGCGGCGCTGCTGCGCTTCCGCGACGTGATCAACACCCGCAAGAGCGGCGAGCCGGCAGTCCTCGGCGTGATCGCCGGGACTGGCTTCGGCTACGTGCGCCCGGATGGCGTCGCAGTCATCCCCGCCGGCGCCCTCGCGCCCTGATGAACGACCACCTCGTCGTAGAGCATGACGAAGCGCCCGCAGCGAAGATTGTCCTCGAACTCGCCGGAGTTCCTGACGCCGGCCCGGTCGCCGCTCATGGGCTGGTTTTGGTCATCACGGCGGCGGCATCACCAGATCGGCAACCAGCTGGGCGGCTTCGTCGTGGAGCGTCGGCGAGACGTGGCTGTAGATCCCGAGGGTGATGGCGATCGTCGAGTGGCCGAGGCGTTCCTGGACGACCCGGGGGCTGGTGGAAGACGAGGCCGAGGTCGTCGAAGTCGGCGCCGACGAGCAGGCGCTCTTCGAGCATGCGGCGGCGGTGGTCCCGCAGGGCAGCCAGGGTGCCGTGGTCGAGCGCCACTGAACGCCGGCCCCGGTCCGTCTTGGGCTGCCCGACCGAGACGAGGGAGCGGGTCTGAACGATCGTCTGAACGATCCGCAGGCGGCCGGCGTCGAGGTGGAGGTCCGACCAGCGCAGGCCGAGCCCCTCGCCGCGACGCATGCCGGTGGTGGCGAGGGCGACCCACAGGGCGTGCAGGCGATCGTCGGCCTGGCGGGAGGCTTCGATGAACCGGCGCAGGGTGGGGGCGTCCCAGGCCTGAAGGTCGCCGGCCTGCTGGCCGGCCCGGGGCGGGTCGGCGGCGTCGGCCGGGTTGCGGGACAGCCGACCCCACCGGACGGCGTCCTTGAAGGCCCGGTGGAGGATCACGTGCACGTAGCCGACGGTCCGCCGGTCGAGGC
>JBOGFO010000142.1:0-6464 GCA_050743445.1 Acidimicrobiia bacterium | reverse complement strand
GTTACCCAGCACCCTGCCCTGTGGAGTCCGGACGTTCCTCGGACCGGTCATGCCGGTACGCGGCCGCCCGGCCGGCTCACCACCACCACCAAGCCTAACCGAGGCCCGGGGTGATCACCCCCCGGTCGGTCGCTGCCGGTCGAGCAGGGCGCGGAGTTCCGGAAGGACCAGCCGGTCCTTGGTCCGATCGGCGGCCTCCTTGGACCGGACGACGTCGGCCAGGGCGGCCACCACGATCTCCACCCCGTGCACGGTGATGCCGACGGCGTCCCGCCGCAGATCAGGGAAGCCCTGGGTTCCGGACGGGGTGAAGCTGATGTCCAGGTCGCCGTGCCGGGTCGTGAGGTTCAGGATCTCGCACCGGGTGAGGAAGTCGGGAGCCGGATCGAAGGCGACTCCGGACGGCTCCCGGTCCACGCGGAGCCGTGCCTCCAGGTCGGTGAGGGCGGCGCCCAGACGGGTGAGGTTGTCCGGGTCCCGCCGAGGAGTGATGTCGAGATCGAAGGTGACGTGGGCGGACCCGTGCAGGGTGGCCGCCAGCCCGCCGATCACGACGTACTCCACGTGATGGGCGCCGAGTGTGGTGAACAGCGCCACCGGATCAAAGCCGGGCTCAGCCATCCTCGCCCTCCATCTGGCGGCGGCCCGCCTCGATGAAGCGGACCGTGCGGACCAGCTGGTCGAGCCGCTCGGAGGGAGAGAGGACGAGGTTGCGGAAGGCGGCAGCCCGCGACTCCTCGTCCGCCGGCGCCAGGACCACCCGCAACTCGAGCCCGCACGCCGCCACCAGCCGTTCGACGGTGGCCAGTGACGGCTCCGTCCGGCCGCTCTCCCAGCGGGCGACCGCAGGCTGGTGAACCCCGGCGCGCCGGGCGAGCGCCTGCTGGCTGATGCCCGCTCTGCGCCGTGCCTCCCGCACCACCTGGCCTCCGGTCATGACGGTAGTATAACGGATTTGTTATCGACAAGATCGCGTCAGTTTCTGCTTGACGATCGCTCATCGTCAACTCATCATTGACGACATGACCGACCTTCCCGACCTCGACCGTCTCATCGCCGCCGTCAACGACGAGGCGCTGACCGACCAACCCCTCGACCGCCTGGCCGCCGCCGCCCGGGCCCGGGATGAGCTCGACGAGCTGACCGAGGCGCTCCTCGATCACTTCGTGGACGAGGCCCGCCAGGCGGGCTGCTCCTGGAGCCAGATCGGCAGCGCTCTCGGCGTCTCCAAGCAGGCGGCCCAGCAGCGTCACACCGCCGTCGACTCGGTGTCGCGCCTCCTGCTCTCCCGCCTCGCCAAGGAACGCCGCCCGGGCCGGAAGGGCGGCCTCTTCCGCCGCTTCACCCCCCGGGCCCGGGCCTGCGTCGTTTCCGCCCAGGACGCCGCCCGCCATCTGGGCCACAACTACATCGGCACCGAGCACGTCCTGCTCGCCCTCTTCGCCGAACCCGACAGCATTGCCGCCAAAGGCCTGGCGGAGATGGGCGTCACCGGCGAGGAGGTGCAAGCCGCGGTGATCGAGATGATCGGCCGGGGCAGCGACACCGTGAAGGGCCACATCCCCTTCACTCCCCGGGCCAAGAAGGTGCTCGAGCTGTCGCTGCGGGAGGCGCTCGCCCTGGGCCACAACTACATCGGCACCGAGCACATCCTCCTCGGCCTCACCCGGGAGGAGAAAGGGGTGGCGGGCACGGTCCTCGCCGCCCGCGACGTCGACCACGACCGCGCCCGCGAGGTGATGCTGCGCATCCTCGGAGTTGCCACCTGAGGAGGGCGGACCCGGTCCCCGCCCGAGCATCTACCGTGGTCCGACCGGCCGACAGGAAGGAGCCCCCGGTGGCGGACGAAGCGGAGATGGCGGAGGCGAGGGCCGTGCTCGAAGACGTCATGGGAGAAGTGGGCGACCGACCATGCCCGCCCGGTGCGCTGCGCACGGTGTGCGCCACCGCCCGGGCCGCCATCGCCAGCGGGGAGCAGCCCTTCGCCGACATGGCCGTCGCCGGCGGGCTCGACCCCGATGCCCTGCCCGACGATGACGGGGAGCTGTGGCTGGCGCTGGCCGCCGGCGTGGTCGGCAACCCCGACGGCCCCACCGCCGAACTCGGGCTCCTGGAGTGGCTGTCGGCCCATGCCGCCCTCGTGCTGTGGGGGCCGGGCACGCAGGCCGATCCGCCCGGCCTGGCGTTGTGCGTGACGGAGGCGGCCGAGGGTGCGGCCGACAAGGCGGGCCTGGAGGCCGCCTTCGCTCCGGTGGTCCAGCGGTGGCGGGCGCTCGAGGCGCTGGAGGTCACCGAGCGGCTGACGCCACTGGGTTGGTGGGGGCTCCCCGAAGCTCAGCGGCGGGCCTGGGGAGCCAAGCCGGCGTGAGGTCCGGGCCGGGGACCTGTGCTGCCGCCCCGATTCAGGCGGGCAGCACAGGTCCCCCGGCTCCCGGTCGGATCAGCCGTAGCAGGGGGCGGTGAACTCGAAGTCCTTCGCCGTGTCCCCGACGAAGAACTCCTTCACCAGGGCCACACCGGTGGGGGCGGCCGGGTCCGGCTTGGAGATGACGCTCTGGCGGAACACCCGGTCGTTGGGATCGCCGGTGTAGTTGCCGGCGTCGCTGGGCAGCATGCCCTGGTAGTCCACGCTGTCCAGCCCTTCGGCGGCCTTCAGGAGGCCGGCCCGGGTCAGGTCACCGGCCTCGACGGCCGCCTCCAGCGCCGCCTTCATCGGGTAGGACCACACCCAGCCGGCGGTGGCGCCGTCGTTGGGGGTGAACGAAGCCCCGAGGGCGGCCCGCATGGCCTCGTGGCCCGGCGTCGCCCCGCCCCACGGCGACCACGGCCCCGACTGCATGTACTGGGCGGTGATGGCCGGGGCGGCCGCGCTCTTCAGCAGCGCCGGGTTCCACGTCGGGCTGGTGCCGATGTAGGCGCCCTTGTAGCCCTTGGCCGCGGCCCCGCCGACGATGGCGGCCGCCTCGGTCGGGCCCGTGGTCAGGATCACCAGGTCGGGCTTGTCGGCCACGACCCGGCCGATGGCCTCGGCCTGGGCCTCCTGGCCCGGGTTGGTGGCCACATCGGTGAACGTCAGCTCGGAGCGCTCGGCGGCGAGCTTGGCGCCGGCGGCGGCGTCGTCGCCGTAGTCGCCGGGGTAGTGCACGGCCATCACGCTCTTGATCTGGCGCTCGGTCACGGCGTAGTCGACCGAGTTCATGGCCTCCATGCAGTAGTTGGTGCCCGACTCGAGGATGACGGACTCGAAGGCCCACGCCGACGTCCAGCTGGCCGGGACCGACAGCACGCTCTCGGCCTTCAGGTCACTCAGGATGGCGGCCGTGGTGGGGGAGCCGAGCGTCTGGATCAGGCCGACGACCTCCGTCTTGATCTCGTCGTATTTGGCCTTGTGCACCTGGGGGTTGTACTTGTTGTCCCGCACGTACGAGGTCACGTCGATGTCGTAGCCGCCGATGCCGCCGTCGGCGTTGACCTTGGCCCAGAACACCTTCTGGGAGGCGGTGATGGGCACGGCCAGGGCGGCGAAGGGCCCGGCGGTGAGGTCGGAGATCGTTCCCAGGAAGATGCAGCCGTTGTCGGCGTTGACGGCCTCGGGGCAGGGCTCGGACGTCACACCGACGTCGGTCTTGACCTCGCCGCCCTCGGTGTTCTCGGTGTCGTCACCGGCGGACACGTCCCCCCCGTCGCCGTCATCGTTGCGGCAGGCTCCGGCCACCAGGGCCAGCGCGAGGAGCAGAATCAGGAGCTTCGATCGCCGGAGCGTCATGACATCCCAGTCCTTTCTGTTCTGTGTTCGCCGCCGCCTCAGTAGGAGAACGGCCAGCCTTTCCAGTAGTTGCGGAACCGCACCCACACGCCGTAGAGGCCCCGGGGCTCGAAGATGAGGAAGACCACGATGAGGGCACCGTAGAGCACGGTCTGGAGCTCGAAGACGGATAGTCGCCCGTTGGCGGTGAGCACGTCGGCCAGGAGCGGGAAGCTGCCGGGGAGGTCCTGGGTGAGGCGGGGGAGGTAGGCGATGAACAGCGCGCCCATGATCGACCCCGAGATGGTGGCCACCCCGCCCACCAGCACCATGGCGATGAACTGCACCGACAGGCCCAGGTTGAAGAAGGTGGGCTCGGCCACACCGAGGACGGTGAAGAACAGCGCCCCCGACACGCCGGCGTAGAACGACGAGATCATGAAGGCGATGGCCTTGGTGCGCACCAGGCTCACGCCGATGGCCTCGGCGGCGATGTCCCGGTCGCGTACGGCGGCGAAGGAGCGGCCGGTCTTGGAGCGGGCCAGGTTGCGGCCCACCACGGCGGCGATGACGAGCATGACCAGCATGAACAGGTAGAGGTTCTGGGCCTTGGTCAGGTCCATGCCGCCCACGTTGGCGGGGGCGTCGAAGCGGAACCCGAAGAGCTCGGCCCGAGCCGCCTGGCGCCCCTGGCCCACGCCGCCGGTGAGGGGCTTGGCTTCCCGGAAGATGTGCTCGCCGAGGAACACCAGGCCGAGGGTGACGACGGCCAGGTAGAGGCCGCGGAGCCGCACGGCGGCGGGGGAGACGATCAGGCCGGCCAGGGCGGCGACCAGCCCGGCGGCGGGCAGCCACACCAGCATGTCCAGGCCGTAGCCGACGACCCGGGGGGCGTCGGGGTCGCCGTTGAGGACGGCGGCGGTGTAGGTCCCCAGCCCGAAGAAGAAGGCGTGGCCCAGCGACACCTGCCCGGCGTAGCCGGTCAGGAGGTTGAGGCCGATGGCGCCGATGGCGAAGGCGAACCCGACGGTGAGGATCCCGAGGAGGTCGTCCTCCAGGGCGAAGGGCACGGCGACGGCCATGGCCACCATGGCGAGCACGCCCAGGCGCTTGCCGGGGGTGTTGAGCATGGCCGCGTCCGACTCGTACGAGGTGTACAGCTCGGGGCGCCCCCGCAGGCGGGCCATGTTCAGACCCGCTCGATCTCGGGCGTGCCGAAGAGCCCGTAGGGCCGGACGAGGAGCACGGCCAGCATCAGGACGTAGGGCGAGACGAAGGAGAAGTTGTTGCCCAGCCAGGGGAACCAGTCGCTCTGGTAGCCGCCCACCAGGGTTTCGACCACCCCCACGGCCAGCCCGCCGATCACCGCCCCGCCCACCGAGTCGAGCCCGCCCAGGATGATGGCGGGCAGCGCCTTGAGGGCGACCGTCCACGTGCCCAGGTCGACGCCCGTCCCGGTGCCGACGAAGGCTCCGGCCAGGGCGGCCAGAGCCCCGGCGATGGCCCACGACATGGCGAAGACGGTCCCCACCGACACGCCATGGGCCAGGGAGGTCTCCTGGTCGGCGGCGGTGGCCCGCATGGCGAGGCCCATCCGGGAGTACTTGAAGAAGGCGAACAGGCCGGTCACCACCACGGCGGCGACGACCATGGTGGCCAGGCGGCGCTGCTCGATCCCGATCCCGCCCAGGCTCAGGGTCCGAAGCCCCCAGGGGTCGCCCACCGGCCGGGGCAGGTCGAGGCCGAGGTAGTGGTTCACGAAGAGGCGCAGGACCACGTCGACCCCGATGGTGATGATGGCCACCACGAAGACGGGCTTGCCCACCATGGGCCGCAGCGCCAGGCGCTCGACGACGAGGGCCACCACGGCGGTGAGGGCCACCGCCAGGATGACGGCGAGGAAGAAGTTCAGCTTCCGATCCGTGGCCAGGTAGATGACGAAGCTGGCCCCGGTGACCATGAGGGCGGGTTGGGCGAAGCTGATCACCCGGGTGGCCTTGTAGATGATGACAAAGCCCACGGCCAGCAGGGCGTAGATCGATCCCTGGCCCAGCCCGTCGATGACGAGCTGCACGAAGCGGGTCACGACCTGGATCCGTACATGGACTCGACCAGGTCGGAGAAGCGCTCGGCGATGGCGGATCGCTTGACCTTCTGGGTGGCGGTCAGCTCGCCCTCCTCGTGGTCCAGCTCCTTCCCGAGCATGCGGAACTTCTTGACCGTCTCCACCTGGGCGAAGCGGGCGTTGACCTCGTCGATGACGCCCTGCACGAGCTTGAGCACGTCGGGCTTCTCCCCCAGGTCCCGGTACGTCGTATAGGGGAGGCCCCGGCGCTGGGCCCAGTCGCCCACCGTGTCGAGCTCGATGCCGATGAGCGCGGTGAGGTAGGAGCGCTTGTCGCCGATGACGATCGCCTCCTTGATGTAGGGCGACGCCTTCAGCGCGTTCTCGATCTCCGACGGGGCGATGTTCTTGCCCCCGGCGGTGATGATGATGTCCTTGATCCGGTCCGTGATCCGCAGGTGGGTGCCGTCCACCCACTCGCCCACGTCGCCGGTGCGGAGCCAGCCGTCCCCTTCGACGGTGGCGGCGGTGGCTTCCTCGTTGCGCCAGTAGCCGGCGAACACCCCCGGGTGCCGGGTGAGGATCTCGCCGCTGTGGTCGTCGACCCGGACCTCGATCCCGTCGTGGGCCTCGCCCACGGTGCCGACCTTGATC
>JBOGFO010000141.1:0-2718 GCA_050743445.1 Acidimicrobiia bacterium | reverse complement strand
AGAGCTGGAAAGCCGGCGGGTGGCCAATCTGCTCAGCTTCTCCGACCCCGCCGGCCATCGGGTCGAGCTGTTCTGCGGTCCGGACCGCGGGGACGGGGAGTTCACCCCGGGGCGGGACATCGCCGGCTTCAAGACGGGCGAGCTGGGCATGGGCCACATCGTGCTCATGGTGCCCGACCTGGAGCCGACCGTCCGCTTCTACCAGGACGTGATGGGGTTCCGGCTCTCCGACTACATGCTCGCCCCGCTCAAAGCGACCTTCCTCCACACCAACGCCCGCCACCACAGCCTGGCGATTCTCGAGGTGGGGGTCAGCGCCCTCCACCACTTCATGGTGGAGCTCAACGACATCGACGACGTCGGGGCCGCCTACGACGTGGTCCAGTCGGAGGGCATCCCGGTGGCCCGCAGCCTGGGACGCCACACCAACGACCGCATGATCTCGTTCTACACCCGGTCGCCGTCGGGCTTCGAGATCGAATACGGCTACGGCGGCCACCTCGTCGACGACGCCACATGGACACCTCGCGAGCTGGCCTCGGTGAGTTCCTGGGGCCACCACCCCTTCTGAGGACAAAGGAGAGCGAACCATGGGATGGCTCGAGGATCACGTGGCGCTGGTGACCGGCGGGGGGTCGGGCCTGGGGCGCGCCATTGTCGAGCGGTTCATCCGGGAGGGCGCCCGGGTCGGCGTGCTGGACAAGTCGGCCGAGAAGCTCGAGAAGCTCCGCACCGATTTCGGCAAGCACGAGCTCGTCACCATCAAGGGTGACGTCACCAGTCATGCCGCCAACACCAAGGCCGTGGCGACGACGGTGAAGGCGTTCGGCAAGCTCGACACCTTCGTCGGCAATGCCGGCATCTGGGACTACTCCATCCCCGTCGCCCAACTTCCGATCCACATGATCGGCGAGGTGTTCGACGAGGTCATGGGGATCAACGTGAAGGGCTACCTGCTGGGGACGAAGGCGGCGCTCACGGAACTGGTCAAGACGCAGGGCAGCGTGATCTACACGATCTCCAACGCCGGCTTCGACCCGGGCGGGGGCGGTGCCTTCTACACCGCTTCGAAGCACGCCGTGCGAGGCCTCGTCACCCAGATGGCGTTCGAGCTCGCCCCCCAGGTGCGGGTCAACGGCGTGGCTCCCGGCGGATGTGCCAGCGACCTGCGCGGCCCATCGTGCCTCGGGTTCGACCGGGTGCCCCTGGGCGGGGTGCCGGGCATCGACGATCTGGTAAAGGCCGTCACGCCGCTCGGCTTCCTCCCCACGGCCGACGACTACGCCGGCCTCTACGTGCTGCTCGCCTCCCGGGAGAACTCGAAGACGGTCACCGGCTCGGTGCTCCGGGCTGATGGCGGCATCGGGGTCCGGGGCCTCACCGCCGTGGCCGGCGGCACCGACCTGTAGCCGTCACCGGCCTTCGCCATGGGCGGCCTTCCACTCCCGGCCGGCGGCGAGCAGACGCTCCCGCAGCGACAGTGCCGGCGGGACGGGAGGCAGGAGCACCTCCACCACCCCGTCCGAGATCCGCACCGGATAGCGGCGGAGGCGCCGCCCGGTGTCGCCCACCTGCTCACCGGTGCGCAGGTCGAAGCGGAACCAGTGCAGCGGGCACGTCACGACGCCGTCGCGGACCACGCCCTCGGCCAGTGGACCGCCCCGGTGCGGGCACGAGCCGTCGACGGCGCACAGTTCGCCGTCGACGTTGAACACGGCCACCTCACCGCCTGACAGCGCCGAGGTCGTCACCACCGACCCCGGCGGCAGGATGCCCGCCGAGGCCACGGCGACCCACTCGTCCTTCACGTACAGGCCAGCTCCACCGTCCCGAGGCGGTCGAAGCGGGCGGCCACCACGTCGCCGGCGGCCACCGGCACCGCCTCGGTCAGCCCACCCGACATGACCACGTCGCCGGCTGAGAGTCCCTCGCCCCGGGCGGCCAACTCCCGCACCAGGGCGGCCACGGCGACGGCCGGGTGCCCAAGCGAGGCGGCCCCGGCGGCCGTGCCGGCGAGGACGCCGTTGCGCTCGAACACACAGCCCACCAGGCGCAGGTCGACCCCCGCCGGTGGGGTGAGCATCGCTCCGAGCACGAAGCGTCCGGCCGAGGTGTTGTCGGCCACCACGTCGGGGAGGCTGAACTTGTAGTCGGGGTAACGGGAGTCGAGGATCTCGAGGGCTGGGCACACCGCGGCGGCGGCGGCCAGCACCTGGGTGGCGGTCACGGCGGGACCGGCCAGGTCACGGGCCAGGACGAAGGCGATCTCGGGCTCCACCCGGGGCTGACCCAGCGACGAGACCACCAGGGGCTCGCCGGTCTCCAGGCGCATGGCGTCGGTGAGGAAGCCGTGCACTGGCGCCGACTGGCCCATCTGGGCCTGCTTGGCCCGGCTGGTCAGTCCCAGCTTGGCTCCCGCCAGGCGGGCACCCTCCTTCAGGTGCCGCTTGCGCAGGGCGAGCTGGATCTCGTAGCCCTGCTCCAGGGTGAGGTCGGGGTGGTCGTCGCTCAGGCGGGGAACCAGCTTCCTCTCCCGGTTCGCGTGGTGGAGGTGCCGGGCCAGCGCCTTGACGTCCACGCCCACCTGCGTCGCCGGGCTCATGACCGGGCGGCGGCGGCCGCCGCGTCTTCGGGGCCACCCCGCGCCCCGGGCTGGCGGGAGAGCTCCAAGGCCACGTCGATGATCATGTCCTCCTGCCCACCGACGGCCTTGCGCCG
>JBOGFO010000140.1:0-4532 GCA_050743445.1 Acidimicrobiia bacterium | reverse complement strand
CGGTGGCGTCGTGGGCGCCAACCTGGCCGAGGATGGCAACATCGCCGCCCCCGCCCTGCCCGTCGCCACCTCCGACCCCGGCTCCGGCTCCGATGCCGGTGCCCGCCCGGCCACCAGTGGGACGGACGTGCGGGCCATCCTGGCCAAGGTGGAGCCGTCGGTGGTGGCCATCTCCGTCAGCGGCCGCCAGGGAGGCGGCGGACAGGGCACCGGCATCATCATCTCCCCCGACGGTGAGGTGATCACCAACGCCCACGTGGTCGAAGGGGCCCAGAACATCCGGGTGACCCTCTTCGGCGAGAACGACGCCCGCCACGCCGAGGTGGTCGGCCTCGACACCGGCAACGACCTGGCCCTGCTGCACATCAACGACGCCAGCGGACTGCCGGCCGCCGAGCTGGGATCATCCGCCGGGCTGGCGGTGGGCGACGACGTGGTGGCCGTGGGCAACGCCCTCGGCCTGCGGGGCGACCCCAGCGTGACCCGGGGCATCGTCTCCGGCCTCGGACGCTCGCTCGACTCGCTCACCGGCCTCATCCAGACCGACGCCGCCATCAACCCCGGCAACTCGGGGGGCCCGTTGGTGGACTCCGGCGGGCGGGTGATCGGCATCAACACGGCCGTGGCCGGCCGGGGCGGGCAGAACATCGGCTTCGCCATCGCCATCGACTCCGCCCGGCCCGTGATCGACCGCCTCCGCACCGGCGCCCCCGCCCGGGTCGCCGCCTTCCTCGGGATCACCACGTCCGATGCCGAGGACGGCAGCCGGGGGGCCCAGGTCGTGGAGGTGACCGCCGGTGGTCCGGCCGCCGCCGCCGGGATGAAGCCCGGCGACCGCGTGGTGCAGATCGCCGACATCTCCGTGGTCGGGTCGTCCGAGCTCGTGGGCATCCTCCGCCAGCAGTTCGCCCCCGGCCAGCAGGTCCCCGTCAAGGTGGTGCGCGCCGGTTCCGAGCTGACCCTGAACGTGACCCTGGGCGAGCGTCCCGACGCGTGACGCCTGACGGCGTCGGCGGCGGCGGGCCGGGAGGTCAGAGAGAATGGGAGCCGTGGCCGAAGCCCGAGTCCTGGTCGTCGACGACGAGGCGAACATCACCGACCTCGTCGGCACCGCCCTGCGCTACGTCGGCTTCGACGTGGCCACCGCCTCCACCGGCCGGGAGGCGATCGAACGGGCCCGCGCCTTCCGCCCCGAGCTCATCGTTCTCGACGTGATGCTGCCCGACCTCGACGGCTTCGAGGTGACCCGCCGGCTGCGGGGTGAGGGGCTGCGCATCCCGGTCCTGTTCCTCACCGCCCGGGACGCCACCGAGGACAAGGTGGCCGGACTGACGCTGGGCGGGGACGACTACGTCACCAAGCCCTTCTCGCTTGAGGAGCTGGTGGCCCGGGTGCGGGCCGTCCTGCGCCGGACCGGGGCGGGCGAACCCGCCGGCCGCCTGGTGTTCGCCGACCTGGAGCTCGACGAGGAGACCCACGAGGTGTTCCGGGCCGGCGAGGCCCTGCCCATGACCCCCACCGAGTTCAAGCTGCTGCGCTACCTGATGGTCAACTCCCGCCGGGTGCTGTCCAAGGCCCAGATCCTCGACCACGTGTGGGAGTACGACTTCGGCGGCGACGCCAACGTGGTGGAGACCTACATCTCCTACCTCCGCAAGAAGGTCGACCGGGTCGAGCCGCGGCTCATCCACACCGTCCGGGGGGTCGGCTACAGCCTCCGGCTGCCGAGTTAGATGGAACGGAGGTCGCTCCGGGCCCGGCTGCTGGCCGGGATCCTCGTGGTGGTGGCCGCCGGCCTCTTCGGGGCCAACCTCGCCACCTACCGGGCCCTCTCCACCTTCCTCGAGCAGCGCGTCGACGGCCAGCTGCGCGACTCCCGGGGCCCGGTGTTCACCGAGCTGTCCCGGGGTGGGGTCTTCCCCGGCTCCCGGGCTTCGGGGCGCACCGTCATCCTTTCGGGGACCTACGCCGAGCTCCGGAAGCCATTCGGACCGACGGTCCGCTACGTGAGCCCGGGCCAGCCCCGCCCCGACGTGCCCGCCGATCTGCCGTCGCGGGAGTCCTACGACGAGGTCGCCTCGGCGGGCAGCTCCCGGTTCCCCTGGCGCATCCTGTCCACGCCCCTGACCGACGGCGGCTCCCTGGTGGTGGCGCTGCCCCTCGAGGCCAACCAGGCGACCCTGCGGCGGCTGGTGGGGATCATGGTGGTGGTCAGCCTCGTCGTGCTCGGCGGGTTGGCCGCTCTCTCCGCCTGGGTCGTCCGCCTCGGGCTGCGGCCCCTGGGCGAGATCGGGTCCACGGCCGAGGCCATCGCCGCCGGCGACCTGTCCCGCCGGGTGGAACGGGCCGAGCCCGATACCGAGGTGGGCCGGCTGGGGATCGCCCTCAACGCCATGCTGGGCCAGATCGAGGATGCCTTCTCCCGGCGCGCCGCGTCCGAGGAGCGGCTCCGGCGCTTCGTGGCCGACGCCAGCCACGAGCTGCGCACCCCCCTCACCTCCATCCGGGGCTATGCCGAGCTGTTCCGCCAGGGGGCGGCGGAACGACCCGAGGACCTGGCCAACGCCATGCGCCGCATCGAGGAGGAAGCCACCCGCATGGGCGGCCTGGTGGAGGACCTGCTGCTCCTGGCCCGCCTCGACCAGGGCCGGCCGCTGGAACGGTCACCCGTCGACCTGCTCCGCCTCGCCACCGACGCCGTGGCCGACGCCCGGGCGGTGTCGCCGGACCGGACGTTCACGCTCACCGGTGACTCGTCCGTGGTCGTGACCGGCGACGAGGCCCGCCTCCGGCAGGTGGCGTCGAACCTGCTGACCAACGCCGCCGTCCACACCCCGCCGGGCACGCCCGTCCACGTCCGGGTGATCGCCGAGGACGGCCACGCCCGGCTCGACGTCCGCGACGAGGGGCCCGGCCTCCCGCCCGGGGTGGGGGACCAGGTCTTCGAACGGTTCTTCCGGGCCGACGCCGCCCGGAGCCGGGCCACCGGCGGCTCGGGCCTCGGCCTGTCCATCGTCGCCGCCGTGGCCGAAGCCCACGGGGGCCGGTCCCGGCTGGAGTCGGCCCCCGGTCCCGGGGCCTGGTTCGTGGTGGAGCTCCCCCTGGCGCAGCCGGATCAGCCCCCGTCCCCGCCGCCCCCATTCACAGGTGACTCTCAGGGAGGAGCCAGCCCCCTCCCAGGTCCGCCGGTTTGAATGACCGGTAGTCGTCGGGGTGGCGGCGGTCCCCCCCTCTCCGCCCGCCGCCACCCCGTACGCTCCTCCCCGTGACGCCGAACGGGACCGAGTCGGTGTGGGGCTATCCCCGGCCGCCCCGGGTCGAAGCCAGCGACGAGCACGTGACCGTGCACCTCGGCGGGCTGGTCATCGCCGAGACCCGGCGGGCGTTGCGCGTGCTCGAGACCAGCCACCCGCCCGTGTACTACCTGCCTCCCGGCGCGGTGGCCCCCGGCGTGCTGCGGGCCGAGGCCGGGTGCTCCTTCTGCGAGTTCAAGGGCATGGCCGCCTACTGGACCGCCCGGGTCGGGGACCGGTCGGTGGAGATGGCGGCGTGGTCCTACCCGGAGCCCGCCGCCGGCTACGAGGCCCTCGCCCGCCACGTCGCCTTCTACCCCGGCCGGGTCGACGCCTGCTTCGTCGACGGCGAGGCGGTGGCGGCCCAGCCCGGCGACTTCTACGGCGGCTGGATCACCTCCCGCATCCAGGGCCCCTTCAAGGGAGGGCCCGGAACGGCGGGCTGGTAACGATGGACCGGGCCACCGTCGACGTCTACGAGCAGCGGGCCGGCGACTACGACACGCTCCGGCCGCCCCGCCACCTTCCCCGGGCCGATGCCTTCGCCGGCGCCGTCCCGCCGGGCTGGCCCGTGGCCGACCTCGGGTGCGGACCCGGCGGATACCTCCCCGCCCTGTCGGCCGCCGGCACGGCCGTAGGAGTCGACGCCGCCTTCGCCATGCTCGAGCGGGCCCGGGCCCCGGAAGCCGTCGTGGTGCAGGCCGACCTCGAAGCGCTGCCCTTCCGGGACGGATCCCTGGGCGGGGCCTGGGCCCGCAACGCCTATGTGCACGTGGCCAAGGTCCGCCTCCCGCTCGCCCTGGGCCACCTCCACCGGGCCCTGGCCCTCGAAGCGCCCGTCGAGATCACCGCCCTGATCGGCGACGACGAGGGTCCCTTCCCGGACGACGACTTTGTTGTCGGGGACACCCCGGGCCCCGGGCTTGTCGGGGACACCGCCGTCCCCGGGTCTGGTCGCTTCTTCGCCCGCTGGCCGCCGGAGCGCTTCGCCGAGGTGGTGGCCGGCGCCGGCTTCGACGTCGAGCGCACCGAGGTGGTGGGCGACGCCGCCTGGGTCCGGGCCCGCCGGGCCCGCACGCTTCCGGACTTCGTCGGGCCCGGGATGCGCCTGCTGGTCTGCGGCCTCAACCCGTCCCTGGTGGCGGCCGACGCCGGCTACGGCTACGCCGGCGCCACCAACCGCTACTGGCCGGCCGCTCTCGCCGCCGGCGTCGTGTCCCGGGCCCGCGACCCGTTCCA
>JBOGFO010000139.1:0-10475 GCA_050743445.1 Acidimicrobiia bacterium | reverse complement strand
ACCTCGGGGTCGCCGCCCCGGCCGGTCAGCCGGGCGCCGAGATCGGGCTCGCCGGCCGCGACCGCCTCCACCTGGCCGTCCACGGCGTCCAGGTAGCTGACGAGCACGTCGGTCTCGGCGGGCGTGTCGGCGAAGAGGAGCGCCACGCTCTCACCCGTTCCCGGCCACGGTGCGTCGTCCACCCACCCCATCCCGCGCAGCCTACGACGGGGCCCCTCCGGTACTCTGACCGCCCAGTTGTTTCCAGGGCAGCAGTTGTTTTCAGGACAGCAGTTGTTTCAGGACAGCCCTGGTTGTTTCCAGGACACCAGAGCCGGGTACTCGGGGGGACAGTGGCGGACGCGACTCTTGAGGCTCCGCGGTCTCAGCGCGCGCCTGTGGCGCGGGTCGTAGCGCGCGTCCGCCCACTGGCCATCCCCCTCGCCGCCTATGCCGCCTCCCGGGTGGTGACGGCGCTGGCCGTCGGCCTGGCCGCCTTCGCCGCCGGCAAGCCGGTCGACCGGGTGCTCACCACCTGGGACGGGCGCTGGTACGAGAAGATCGCCAACCACGGCTACCCGATCACCGTCCCCCACGGTGAGTGGTCGGCCGGGACCGGCCACCGGGTCCAGAGCGAGATCGCCTTCTTCCCCCTCTACCCGCTCCTCATCCGCCTGGTCGACCCTCTGGTCCCCGGTGGGGCCTCCACCGCCGGTGTGGTGGTGACGCTCATCTGCGGGGCGCTGGCCACCGTGGCCGTGTGGCAGCTGACGGCGTGGGTGACCGACCGGGAGGTGGCCAACCGGGCCGCCGTCCTGTTCTGCTTCTCGCCGGGCGCCTTCGTCCTTTCCCTGGTCTACGCCGAGGCCCTCATGCTCGCCCTCGGGGCCGCCTCGCTCCTCGCCCTCCTGCAGCGCCGGTGGGTGGCGGCCGGGGTGCTGGCCGCCTTCGCCAGCGCCACCCGCCCCAACGCCGGCGCCTTCGCCGTGGCCTGCCTGTGGGCGGCGGGGGCGGCGGTGTGGCAGCGGCGGGAATGGCGGGCCCTCATCGCCCCGGTCCTGGCCCCGGTGGGGACGATCGTCTTCTTCGCCTTCCTGTGGTGGCACACCGGTGAACCCGGGATCTGGTTCCGGGTGCAGGCCGACGGGTGGGGCGAGGAGGTCGACTTCGGCCAGCGCAACCTGAGCGTGGCCTGGGCTTTCCTGCGCGATCCCCTCGAGCACCCCAACCGCCTGGTGATCGGGCTCAGCCTGGCCCTGGTGCTGACCTGCATCGGCCTGCTGGTGAAGGCCCGCCTGCCCGGCGCCCTCAACGCCTACGCGCTGACCAGCCTCAGCCTCGTGCTCACCTCGCACATCAACGCCCGGCCCCGGTTCGTGTTCGTCGCCTTCCCCCTGGTCATCGCCCTGGCCAAGTGGGCCCGGCGCTCGGCGTTCACGGTGGTGGCCGCCTCCTTCGCCGCCACCACCGTGATGCTCACGATCTTCTACGGGCTCCAGCGGGGCAGCTACTACCCCTGAGCGGCCGGTGCCGGCTCCGGCGCCCGGGTAGTGCGGCGCCGGGCGAGGAGGAGCACGAGCCCCGGGATGCCGAGGATGACGGCCAGGGGAACGACCACGCCGAGCACGACCAGGGAGCCGCCGACCAGCGCCGGGCCCGCCCGGCCGGAGGCGCTACCAGTCGGCGATCGTGAAGCCGGGGACGACCAGGGCCGGTTCCCCGTCCCGGCTGCGCCGGTAGAGGCTGCCGCCGTCGGCGTAGAGCAGGTGCTCGCCGGTGGCGTCGAAGTCGAGCCAGGTCGGAGCGAGGCCGGCGGGCAGGAGCTCGATGGTGGTGCGGTCCCCGACGTCGGCGAGCAGAGCCCGGGGCGGACCGGCGTAGTCGTCGTCGTAGCAGCAGGTGAAGGCCGAGTTGACCACCGCCAGGCGCCCGGTGCTCGCCTGCCAGGCCGGGTGACGGGAGTCGCCGCCGCCGCCAGGGACGACCACCTCGACGGTCTCGGTCAGGTCCCGGGCGGCCACGGTGTCGAGCACCGACACCGAGTCCCCTTCGTAGGAGTGGGTGATGGCCAGGTGCCGGGAGTCCGGGCCCCATGAGAGGCGGGTGAAGACGGCATCTGCGAAGAACCCGGCGCGGTGCTCCTCGTCGTCGGGGAAGCGGACCCGGCGCTGCTCCTCGGCGGCCCGCAGGTCGTGGAGGACCACCACGTTGTGGCAGCCCGGGGTCCCGTCGAAGCGCTGACGCCCGGGGGCGGCGAAGGCCAGCCACCGGCCGTCGGGACTCACGGCCGGGGAGATGCCCGACCCGATGCGGTGCGGCGTGTCCTTGCGGTCGGTGCGGATCCGGTAGATGGACCCTTCGCCGCACGCTCCGGCCAGCGAGTAGAAGGCGTGGCGGCGATCGGGGGTGAGGGCCGCCCCCTGGAGGACGAAGCCGTCCGCCGGGGGATGGGTGGCCAGGACCCGCACCGGCACGCCGGTGGCGGGGTCGAGCAGGGCGACGACCCCGGTCTCAGGCTGGAGGGCGAGGATGTCGGCCGGGGTTCCATCGGGCAGGGGAACGGCATCGACCGGTACGGCAGGGGTGACGGGTACCTCGGGAGAGGTGGCGATGCGGGTAGCGCCGTCCCCGTCGAAGAGGGCCAGGGCCACGCCGGCGAGGATCATGCACAGCGATACCGCCAGGGCGCGGACGGCAACCCGGCGGCGGGCCTCCGGCGTCCGGAGCCCCTCGTGTGCTTCGCCCGTCATCCCCACTCGCCTCCGCTCCGGCGCCCACCGTCAAAGATATCTGGTAAAGGGACCGGTACCTTCTCCGGCGGGATCATCCTCACACGCACGCGCCGGCAACGGGCGGACCCGCCCCGAGTACAGACCGTGGGAGTAAACGCTCCTAGAATGCCTGCTCGTGCGGATGCGGGTGGAGGAGCTGGCCGGGCGGAGCAACGTGTCCGTGGACACCGTGCGCTTCTACCAGAAGCAGGGCCTGCTGCCGGCGCCCGAGCGCCAGGGCCGGGTCGCCTGGTACACCCCTGGGCATCTCGAGCGGATGGAGCGGATCAAGGAGCTGCGCCGGCGGGGATTCACGCTGGCGGTCATCCAGCGCTTCCTCTCCGGCGACCTCGACCCCTCGGACGAGTCCCTGGCCGCGGCGGTGGCGGAAGCCGGCGCCGGCGACGACGAGTTCCTCACCGAGGCGGAGCTGGCCGAGCGGTCGGGCGTGCCCCTGGCCCTCATCGAAGCCGTTTCCCGGGAGGGCCTCCTGGTCCCCCGGCTCCATGAAGGCGAGCCGCGCTACACCGCCGACGACGTGCGCATCGTCTCCGCCGGCCTGCGACTCCTCCAGGCGGGCCTGCCGCTCGCCGGACTCCTCGACCTGGCCCGCGGCCACCACGGCGCCATGCGGGACGTCGCCGCCCGGGCCGTCGACCTCTTCGACGTGTCCGTCCGCCAGCCGCTGCGGGCGGCCGACCTGCCCGAGGACGAGAAGGCCGACCGGCTGGTGGACGCCTTCCGGACCCTGCTCCCGGCCGTGAGCGAGCTGGTGGCCCACCACTTCCGCCGGGTCCTCCTCCAGGTGGCCCAGGAGCACCTCGAAGCGGTGGGCGAACCCTCGGAGCTGGCCGCGGCCGGCGCCGAAGCGGCGAGGACCCGGTGAAGCCCGGCTCCGTGCTGCCCACCGGCGAGGCCAAGGTGGCGGCCGTCGACGCCATGTTCGACGCCATCGCTCCCCGCTACGACCTCTGCAACCGGGTGATCAGCCTCGGCCTCGACGTCCGCTGGCGCCGGCGCACGGTGCAAGCGCTCGGCCTGCCCGCCGGGGCGGCCGTGCTCGACCTGGCCTGCGGCACCGGCGACCTGTGCCGGGAGCTGCGCCGGGCCGGGCTGGTCCCGGTCGGCGTGGACCGCTCGGCCGGGATGCTGGCCGCCGCCCGAGCCCGGGGCCGGGGTGTCCCCGAAGACAGGAGGGATGTTCAACCGCTGGTGCAGGGCGACGGCCTGTCGCTGCCGGTGCGCACCGGGGCCGTCGACGGCCTGGTGTGCGGGTTCGCCCTGCGCAACTTCGCCGCCCTGGCCCCGGCGTTCGCCGAATGCGCCCGGGTGCTCCGGCCGGGAGGCACGGTGGCGTTCCTCGAGGTGGACACGCCCGGCTCGGCCGTCCTGCGGGCCGGTCACCGGGTCTGGTTCGGCGGCATGGTGCCCCTCATCGGCGCCGTGCTCTCCGACGGCGCCGCCTACCGCTACCTGCCCCGCTCGGTGGCCTACCTGCCGGCTCCCGCCGAGCTCGCCGGCCTGCTGGAGGCGGCGGGCTTCTCCGGGGTGTCCCGCACCCGGCTGTCGGGCGGGATCGCCCAGATCCTGACGGCGGTGCGCTCGTGAAGCTGCTGACCAGCCGGACCCGTCCGCTGCCCGGCGGCATCGACGACCTCCTCGACCGCCTGGGGACGTCCGGCTTCGCCTGGCTGCGCAACGGCTGCGGGTTCGTGACGGCCGGCGTGGCCGCCCGCATTCCCGTCGGCCCCGGAGCGGGTCGCTTCGAGCAGGCGGTGGCCGACGTGGGCCGCTTCTTCTCCACCATCGAGATCGACGACACCGTCGACCTGCCCGGAACCGGCCCGCTGGCCGTGGGCGCCCTCCCGTTCTCCGACGAGGTCCAGGGCGAGCTGATCATCCCCGCCCTGGTGGTGGGCCGCACCGCCGACGGCTCGGCCTGGATCACCGAGATGGACCCGGCGGCCATGCCCGACTCTCCGTCGATCGGCTCGCGGCTGAACGGAATCGCCTTCTCGGCCAAGGAGCACCCTGACCGGGAAGCATGGAACGCCAACGTGCGCCGGGTGCTGGGCGCCATCGGCGCCGGGCACGTCCGCAAGGTCGTGCTGGCCCGGGAGGTCCTGCTCGAGGCGGACAAGCCCTTCGACCGCCGGGCCCTGCTCGAGCGCCTCGGCCGCAGCCACCCGACCTGCTTCACCTACGCCGCCGGCGGCTTCGTGGGGGCCAGCCCCGAGCTGCTCGTCCGCCGGCGGGGCGACGAGGTCGAGTCGTGCCCCATGGCGGGCACGGTGGCCCGGGGCTCGACCCAACCCGAGGACGACGCCCTGGTCGACGCCCTCTCCCATTCCGCCAAGGACGCCGAGGAGCACTCGCTGCTGGTGGAGGCGGTCGTCGACGCCCTGACCCCGTGGTGCGTCGAGGGCCCCGAGGCGGCCCACGCCGAGGTGGTCCGCCTCCCCACCGTCTCCCACCTGGCCACCCGGGTGCGCGGGCGCCTGGCCGTCCCGGCCCCCTCCGCCCTGGCCCTGGCCGGCGAGCTCCACCCCACCCCGGCGGTGGGCGGGCTGCCCCGACCCGCCGCCCTGGCCGCCATCGCGACGTTGGAGGGCTTCGAACGGGGCCTCTACGCCGGGCCCGTCGGCTGGGTCGACGCCCGGGGGGAAGGCGAATGGGCCGTCGCCCTGCGGGGCGCCGAGCTGGATGGCTCCCGGGCCCGGCTGGTGGCGGGCGCCGGGATCGTGGCCGGCTCCGACCCCGACGCCGAGTGGGCCGAGACCGAGGCCAAGCTCCAGGCGATGCTCTCGGCCGTCAAGTCCTGACGGTTCCGGCGCCGCTCGCATCTGACCGCGGCGGCCGCCTGGCCGAGATAAGACCGACGCCTGCGCCGGTGGCCCGGGCGGGCGGACCTAACGGCGCATGACCTTGAAGTTCCGGACCTCGAACTTCGAGAACAAGCTGAACAGGCCCACTCCGTCGCCGTTGTACGTGGTGTCAGCGACGGTGGCGGCCACTTCGATGCCGTCGACCAGGAGGGTGAGCTCTTTCCCGCGGACCTGCAGGGTGTAGGTCCGCCAAACAGCACCGGCCTCGTAGCTCGCCCGCCGCAGGTCAACCTCATGGGTCAGGATGGCGGCGAAATCCTCGTAGGGCTCCTGGAGGATCCCGCCTCGGTAGCCGTGCGAACGGGAACGTCCCAGCGGGCGACCAAAGCACCTTCCCACCCATAGCCCCGTTGCTCACTGAAGCGAAGGTCAGCTTCAACGTCGTATGCGAGCAATCCGCCGACGTCGCAAGGGGCTAGCAGGTAGCTGTTCCTCTGGCTGCCGTCGCTGTTGAGCGTGTCGCCGTTGTAGGTCCACCCCTCCCCGGTCGCCCACTGCTGACTCGGATCGGACCAGTCCGGGCCGCAGATCACGTCACCGGGGACATCGGGCCCGGTGGGCGGAGGGCTTGGCGACGGCGCGGGAGCCGGGGGTTCGCCGCCGCTGCCAGGGTTGTCCTGATCGGGCTCGGGCGGCGGGGTGCCCCCGCCGGTGGGGCGGATCAGCCATTCCTGGTTAGCCTGCCCGCTTCCGGGCCACTGGTGGACGGTGGCGCCCTTCTCCACCGACTGGGCTTCGACGTCGAGGACGAGGCCGGAGTGGCGGGCGACGATCCGGACGTAGCCGTCGGTGGTGTCCTCGAAGCGCCACTGCTGGTTGGGTTGGCCGTTCTCGGGCCACTGGGTGGCCTTGGCGCCGGGGTCGAGGGACTGGCCGGCGATGTCGAGGACCATGCCGGTGTGGCGCACCCGGATGAGATGCCAGGGGCCGTCGACCGCTTCGATCACCCAGCGCTGGTTGGCCTGGCCGTTGACCGGCCACTGGTAGACTTTTGCGCCTTCTTTGGTGGACTGGCCCTTGACGTCGAGGGCCATGCCCGAGTGGCGGGCGACGAGCTCGACCTCCTCGCCGGCCGGGACCGCCCCGGCTGGCTGCTCAGCGGTGACGACCCCGGTCAGCGTCCCGCAGAGCAACGTCAACGCGAACGCGCCGAGGCGCGCTGCTCTGATCCCCCGCATGTCCGCTCTCCCGTCTTTGAACATCCGCCACTGCAAAGCGTCAGGAGCAACTACTCAGTTCGGCTGGCCGCCACAACGGTCGGCCCTCCGGGGCCCATTGCGTCATGCCGTAGGGACGGGCCGCCGCGTCGGGGGCGGCCGGCGCCACTCATTCGAGCGGGTGCCGCGGGACCCCTCCGTGATGCGGAGCCGGGCGGTAGCGACTGCCCGTATCAGGCTGATCTGCGCCGCCTTCCACGCTCTCGGGCTGGCGACTTGCGCGCAGTCGCGACCCACCGAACCGCATCGGCGAGCGGTGGGCGCGACCGGAGACGCGGGAGCGGCGGTGTTGTGGCGCCCCGCCTCCTGGCACCGGTGCCGGTGGGCGGTCGGGGGACGGCGGGAGGCACGTGCCTGCCTGCCGGCCGGCCAACAGCGCTGAAGGAGGGCCGCCGGGGTCTCTCCGCCGGTCGTTGGGCAATCGGACGCTGGCCGCTGAGGACGCGGCGCAGCGCACAGGCGCCCCGTTGAGGGCGTCCCCCACCAGGAACGGCACGGCTGAGCTCGTCGATCATGGCGTGGGCCAAGGCGACGAGACGGGCGAAGCCATCCTCGTCGCGCGGACGTCAACGGGGATCGACGGTCCCGTGTTCTTCCGCTCGGGGAACATCGGGGCTTCGTCGACGAGCCGTCGGAAGCCAGGGCTCCGCCATGACGAGGGGACCCTGTGAGGAAGGTTCAGGAAGCGCCCGACGGGTCCGGGTAGTACACCTTGGCGATCGGTTCGTAGATGTTGAAGTTGGTGTTGACGGACTGGAGGTGCACCCAGCCGTACTTGTGGAACGGGGGTGTGAACTCGAGCTGGCAGCACGGGATGTCGGGGGTGGAGTAGAGGCCGCCGAGCCGGTAGGCGTCCGCGCCGGGCGCCGGGCCCCAGGTGACCCTGAGGACCCCGGGCCGCACCTCGGCCACCACGACGTTCGTCGCCATGTGCGGAGGGACGAAGGCGGGAGCCGTCGGTGCTGTGGTGGTCGGCGGAGCCGCGACCGTCACCGGAGCCACAGTTGACGTCGTCGTCGAGGAGCTCGTCGTCGTGGTCGGAGCGGCCGTCGTCGACGACGAGGTGGCCGTGTCAGCGGGTGCGACGCTGGCGCTTTGCCGAAACCTGACGGTCGTCGAGCCGTGCCGCGTCGAAACGAGCACGGCCAACCCGACGACCACGGCCCGCCACTGCCTGCCACGGCACGAAGACGCCCACCAGGCGGACGCCGCCCAGCCGCCCATCGTGCCGGCGAACCTTTCCGCCGTCGTCCCTCACCGCCTCCACCCCCGCTCCTCGGTTCACATCGTCCCGCCCGATATCGGACACTTCGGGACCGACCTTGAGGCGAGCAGCCCCCACCACGGGCGCGACCTGGCCACGCGTCCCATGGCCTGGTCCCGCCAGCCGTGCCTGTCGGCGACCGACACCTCCGTTGCCAGCCGACACCCGCCCCGGCGCGGTGAGGCGAACGGGGCCGACCGCCCGGGCCGATGCCGGCGGCGGAGCAGAGGAGGGCTGCCGTGGGCCCCGCCCCCTTGACCCCCGGTGCGCAGGGTCCGCCCGGGCCCTAGGTTCTCAGCCCAGTCGCAGTGCTGCACGGGGCGCCGCGCCGCGACCCCGGTCACTGACCGTGGCCGATGGCGAGCTGTCAGGCCCGCAGTGGCCGACTTGCCGCCGGAACAGCGGTCAGGCCGCCCGCCTGGCTGCCCGCTGGACGACCAGCTCCCGGGCGGTGACGACCCAGCGGGCCCGCCGCATCCCGTCGTCGCCCGTCCGCTCGTGATGGTCCAGGGTACCGGCGACGCCGACGTGGTCGGCGGGCCCGAGGCCGGAGGCGGGCCCGGCCAGGTCGCCGGCCGCGACCACGTCCACGTGGAGGGGCTCGGCTGCCTCGTCGCCCTTCCCTTTCCCGGCCCGGAACTTCAGTTTGGGCACCCGCGCGTACGTGACCTTGGCCATGACCCGGCCCCCTTGCTGCGGCCTACGCCGCCCACCGGCGGGCCGCTCGCGGGCGCCGTGGGTGCCCTGCGGTCAGGAGGCTTCCTGGACGTAGGCCCGCAGGGCTTCCCGGGCGATGTCGCTGACCGCCCTCCCTTCGGCCCGGGCCCGTTCTTCGGCGGCGGCGTACAGGTCGGGGGGGACCCGGAACTGGAGCCGGGGGGACGTTCCCGAGCCTAGCGACGGGCGACCGACCTTCCGCTGCTTGGCTTCGGTGAGGTCATAGCCGTCCTCAGCCTCGCGGGCGAGGACGTCGACCATCTCCTTGGTGATGGTTGTCCCCGATCGCTTGGCCTTCGCTCGCCCGGTCACCTTCGCCATCGTCTGGCCTCCTCGTACTCGGCCCGGTACTTCTCCCGTAACGCCATGGCGTGGATCACCATCAGCGCATCACCGTTGTCGTCTTCGACTTCCACTGCCATGATCTCGAGGGCGGCGCCGGTCTCGTCGTCACCGAGATAAATGAGCCGATGATCTCCCAGAGGCGAGCCGGACGGGGCCGGCTGGACGAAGATCAATCCGGCGTGGTCGATGACGTGGCGGACGTGCCGGCGGGTGACCCGATGCTTGCGCATCGAGCTGGTCCACAGGAGCCGCACCATCTCAGCGTAGCATATTTTGTACGACACAACTAGGTCCTCCGATAAACTCGGATAAGCCTGATACAAGCGGCGAGAAGGCCGACCCTTCAGGTATCGACTCTTTCTCGCTGCGCAGCGACAGGCGGACGGTCAGACGTTGTGGGCCGGCGGTACGCCGGGGCGACGTTGGCGGGCAGGCCATGACGCGGCGGAGTCTCAAGTGGGGTCTCAGCCGGCCTTGGGGGGCCGTACGGCGAACTCGACCCGGAGGCCGGCGACGGTGAGCATGTTGACAAGGGCATCGATGCTGAAGATGTCGATCTTGCCTCGGGTCAGATCGGAGATGCGGGGCTGGGTGACCCTGAAGCGGCGGGCCGCTTCGGCCTGGGTGAGGCCGCTGCGGCTGATGTAGGCGGCGACCTCGGCGAGGCGGCCGTAGCCACTCTGCTTGGTCCGGCCGAAGGGGGCGGAGCCGGGAACGCAGGGGGAAGCCGTTGATCCAGAAGTTGCCCGCCTCCGGCGCCGCAGCCATGCGGTGGACCAGCTTGAAGTCGTTGGTCTGGACGTAGGCGGAGAGGCCGTAGGGGTGGTCGTTGGCGACGGCCACCGCCTCGTCGTCGGTCTCGAAGCGCTGCATGGACATGACCGGTCCGAAGATCTCGTGCTGGGGCAGGTCTGAGCGCCGGGTCCTTCCACGACCCCGAGAACCCGGTCGCAGGCGGCCTGGCTGATGACGTTGCCCATCTCGGTGGCGGGCGAGATGGGGTCCCCGATGGGGATCGCTTCGACCACCGTCCGGTACCGCACGACGCCCTCGCCGTAGACCGGCGCCTGGACCAGGCCCCGGGTCCCGATGAGGCAGGCCTGGCCGCTCATGTCGCAAAGGCAGCATTGCCAGCCGCGTTCACGAAGGCTCAACGTCGTTCGCTACGGGCCCCACGGCTTGACTGTGGGAAAGGCGTTTGAGGTCGGCAAACTTCCGGCACTCGATGTTGGAAAGCCAGATTAAGGATGCAATCGCACCTGAGCCCACACGCGAGAAGCCCTTGTCGAGCCTCAAC
>JBOGFO010000138.1:0-9208 GCA_050743445.1 Acidimicrobiia bacterium | reverse complement strand
GTAGGACACGGCTCCGAAGCAGAAGGCGTTCATCCCGGCGGCCGGCAGGATCAGCTCGTAGAGGGCGGCCATCTCCGCCTCGGTGCCCACCCCGGCCAGGGCGGAGGCGACCTTGGCCATCAGGCCGGTCCAGGCCATCGAAGGCTCGAGCGAGGCGAGGTCGATCTCGCCCAGCCGGTCAAGCTCGGCCCGCACCTCGTCATCCCGGCCGGCCCCCAGCGCCAGAACGATGCCGTGGGCCAGCGCCGTCGCCATCAGGCCCGGTACCCGGGGTGGGCTCTCCCGGTACATCCGGCGCACGGTCTCGAGCTGATCGACGGCATCGGAGCTCGGGCGCTCCTGCCAGACCAGGCTCATCTGGCAGCCGAAGAGGGGCTCGGCGTCGCCCTCGCCCTTGTTGCGGCCCGAGGTGAGGGCCTCCTGGGCCAGCGCCTCACCGGCATCGAGGTCCCCGGCCAGGATGGCCCGCATGGTCCGCCGGGTGAGGGCGTACCACTGGTAGCGGGCCTGACCCAGCTCGGCCGCGCCCTTCTCGTAGGCCGCCAGCGCCTCGTCGAGGGCGGCGGTGTCGTTCTCCTCCAGGCTGGCGATGTGGCACCAGGCATGACCCTTGATGGCCAGCTCGCGGTCGCGGGCCTGCTTGGCCAGGGCGACGATCTCCTCGCCGGCGGCCCGCCGCCGCTCGGCCTCGCCGGGAATCCACACCGCGAACGTGGTGCTGTCGAGGCAGGCGGCCAGGGCGGCCGGGTCGCCCAGCCGGCGGGCCACGGTGACCGACTCGGCGGCCAGGGCCTGGCGGCGGGGGAGGGAACCGGGAACCCAGTAGAGCTGCCCGGCCAGCCGGGCGGCCAGGCGAGCCCGCAACGGGGTATCGGCACCGCCCTGGGCGGCGAGAGCTTCGTCGAGGAGGTCGATCCGCACCGCGTCGGAATGGAGCCAGCTCCAGACCCACACGTCGTCCAATCCCAGAGCAGCCTGGCCGAGGGCCTCGGCGTCGCCGAGCTCCCGGGCGAGGTCGGCGGCCGCCAGGTAGTCGTCCCAGGCGGCATGGTCATCACTGCGGGCCCGGGCGCCGCCCCGGGCCAGAAGCAGCTGGCCCCCCAACGCAATCTCAACGGTCGGCGCCAGGGCCAGGGCGGCGATGGCCTGGTCGTAGAACGTGGCCGCCGGCTCGAAGGCCAGCCTGGCCATGGCCTGGTCCCCGGCCCGGCGGGCGTACTCCACCGCCTTGGCCGGGTCGCCCGCCGCCCCGGCCGCGCCGAAGTGGAAGGCCAGGGTGGGCAGGAGGTCGTCGTGGCCGCCGTTGACGGCCTCGGTGGCCAGAGCAGCCCGCCCATGCATCACCTGGCGCCGGGCCGCCGATAACCCGCCATAGAGCGCGTCCCGCACCAGGGAGTGGGCGAACCGGAAGCGGACGGCGCTCATCGCCGGAGTGGGCATCTCGATGACCAGGCGGGCGGCCACCGCCTCCTCGATCGCCCCGAGAAGCGCCTCCTGCTCGACCGCTTCCCCGGCCGCCACCATGTGCCGCAGGACATCGAGCTCGAACTCGGCGCCGAGGACGGCAGCGGAGCGGAGCACGGTGTTGGACAGGTCCGACAGACGGCGGAGCCGTCGCTCCACCACCTCCCGCACCCCGGCCGGGATGCTGAGGTCCGCCGCCGCCACGCCGCTCACCCAGCGACCATCCCGGCGCACCACGGCGCCCGACTCGCGCAGGTGGCCGATGACCTCGCCCACGAAGAACGGATTCCCGGCCGTCTCGGCGTGGACGGCCCGGGCCATGGTGAGGCCGGCCTCCTCCAGGTCGTGGCCGGCGGCCGCGGCCAGGAAGGCCCGCACCCCGTCTTCATCGAGACCGGCCAGCGGGAAGCGCTGCACCCGATCCTCGCGGTGGAGATCAGCCAGGAGCTCCGCCACCGGGTGACCGGGGGTGAGGTCGCTGTCCCGGTAGGTGGCGACGATGAGGAGCCGTCGGGCCCCCGCGGCGACGATCAGGTGGCGGAGCATGAGCAAGGTCGGCTTGGCCGCCCACTGCAGATCGTCGACCACGAGGAGGACGGGGCCATCGGCGTCGCCCGCCGCCGCCACCCAGCCCGCCACGGCCTCGAAGAGCCGCAACCGTTCAGAATCCGGATCAGAACTCAGTGCCGGCGGAAGATCGGGCACGCGCTTGGCGATCTCCGGAATCAGGCGGGCGAGGTCGCCGCCGTAGCGCCCGAGGCGGCCCGCCAGGCCGGCCAGCGAGTGGTCGACATAGTGGCGGAGCGCTTCGGCGAACGGCTGGTAGGGGACAGCGAGGTCCTCGTCGCACCGGCCGGCCAGCACGACGGCCCCATCGGCGTGGACGGCCCGGGCGAGCTCGGCCACCAGCCGGGTCTTGCCCACGCCGGGCTCCCCGCCGAGGAGGGCCACGCCCCGCTGGCCGGCGAGGGCGTCCTTCCACAGCCGGCGCAGCCCTTCGAGCTCCTGGTCGCGGCCGACGAACGACCACGGATGCGTCCGGTCGAACAGTGGCGGAAGTGGCAGCGACACCTCCGCCTTCGGGGCCCAGACCACCTCGTAGGTGGGGACGGGCTCCGGCAGACCCTTCAGCTCGAGCGCGCCGCGATCGATGAAGCCGGCCGGCGAGCGCGTGCCCACCACCGCCCGGAGCAGGCCGGTGGCCAGGATCTCGCTGGGGCCGGCCCGGGCCACGAGCCGCGCCGCCTCAACGACTGCGGTGCCGTGGATGTCGCCGTCCTCGAAGGTCACCTCACCGAGGGAGAGCCCGACCCGGATCTCGAGCAGCTCGCTCTCGTTCTGGCGCTGCCGGTAGACCCCCTGCTGCATGGCCACCGCGCAGGTGAGCGCATCCACTCCCGAACCGAAGACGGCGATCATGCCGTCTCCCATCGTCTTCACCTCGTCGCCCCCGGCCTCCGAAACGGCATGGCGGAGCACGGCGAAGTGATCGCGGCGGACCTCGTCGTAGCGGAGGTCGCCGAGCCGCGCCAAGACCTCCGTCGAGCCGACGATGTCGGTGAAGAGGACAGTGGCGGTGCCGCTGCCCTGCGTTGCCCGCACGGAGCAAGCGTAAGCGGCGGATGGCCCTACGCGCTGGCCTGACCTGGGGAAATCATGCGACCTGCTCGGCGGGAATCCTGCAGGCCGGCACCCCGAAGTGGTAGGCGGCGGGGTCGAAGCGGCGGGTCTCCCGGCGGAAGCGCCAGGTGAAGTCGGGCCACAGCGTGGTGTTGCGGCCGGACGGGTCGAGGTACCAGCTGGCGCAGTTGCCTGTGGTCCACACGGTGCCGGCCATGCCGGCCTGCACGCGCTCGTTCCAGTCGGCCTCGGCTTCGGGGCGGACCTCGACCGTGGCTGCCGCCCGGGCGCCGGCGTGGCGGAGGGCGTCGACGACGTAGGCGATCTGGGACTCGATCATCACCACCTGGGACGTGTGGCCGAGACCGGTGTTGGGCCCCACGAGCACGAAGAGATTCGGGAAGCCCGCCGTGGTGGTGCCCCGGTGGGCGTGCATGCCGTCCCGCCAGTGCTCCGACAGGAGAACGCCGTCGCGGCCGGCGATCCGGGAGGCGACGGGGATGTCGGTCACGTGGAAGCCCGTCCCGAAGATGATGGTGTCCACGGGATGCTCGGCGCCGTCGGCGGTGACGATCGAATGCTCCCGCACCTCGGCGATGCCTGCCGTCACCAGGTCGACGTTGGGCTGCGCCAGGGCGGGGAGGTAGTCGTTCGAGATCAAAATTCTCTTGCAGCCGATGGTGTAGTCCGGCGTGAGGCGAGATCTGAGCCCAGGGTTGGGCACCTGGCGCCGGAGGTGGGTGCGGGCCACCGTCTCGGCCGCTTTCATGAGCCGGGGATTGAAGGCGAAGCCGAAGACGTACGCCTCCCGGCTCCAGTAGATACCCGCCCGGGCCAAACGCTGCAGCGCGGGAACGTGGCGGAACATCCAGCGCTCGGCCCGGGTGAACCGGCGGTCCCAGCGGGGGACGATCCACGGTGGGGTCCGCTGGAAGACGGAGAGCCTGCCGGCATGCGGCTGGATCTGGGGCACGAACTGGATGGCCGAGGCGCCCGTCCCGATGACGGCCACCCGCTCGCCGGAGAGATCGTGGTCATGACGCCAGCGGGCCGAGTGGAACGCCGTTCCGGTGAAGCGGTCCAGTCCGGGCAGGTCGGGGAGCGACGGATCCGACAGCGCGCCGGTGGCGCTGATGAGGAACTGGGCCGAGTACGAGCCCGATGTGGTCTCGACCTCCCAGCGTTCTGCAGTCCAGCGGGCCGAGCGGACCTCGGTTCCGAAGCGCACGTGCGGGCGCACCCCGAACCGGTCGGCTGTGTTCCGTAGGTAGTCCTGGATCTCGTGTTGGGGAGAGAAGGAGCTGGACCAGTCGGGATTGGGGGCGAACGAGAACGAGTACAGGTGGGAGGGCACGTCGCACGCCGCCCCCGGATAGGTGTTGTCCCGCCAGGTGCCGCCCACGTCGCCGGCCCGCTCCAGGACCACGACTTCAAAACCGGCCTCCCGAAGGCGGATGGCCATGCCCAGCCCGGCGAAGCCGCTGCCGATGATCACCACCTGGACGGGCTTCACCTGGCTACTGCTTCTGCTGCTCGCGGCCAGATCCCGGCTGCCTTCCAGAGCCGGCGGGACACCGGCCCCACCAGCCCGAGCTCGACCCACAACCGCCGCGTCTTGGCCACCGACTCGCCCAGCGTGCGCTTGGCCTCCGGGGAGTCGAAGGCCCGCTGGAGGACATGCTTGGGAATGTCGAACTGGCGCACCATGTCGCCCGGCGGGCGGATCATGAGCCGGGCCATGATCCCGAGCACGATCGGCGCCATCAGCGACAGGACGGCCCGCCGGCCCCGACCCATCCGCGGTGTCCGCTCGTTCAGGTAGTGGCGGGCGAAGCTGAGGTGGCGGGCCTCCTCGGCCACGTGGATGCGCATGATCCGCTCCACCAGCGGATGCATGGTCCCGCCCTCCTCCTTCAGCTGCCGGCGCTGGAGGTGGTCGATGGGGTCCTCGCCCCCCAGCACGAAGAGGAAGAACAGCGCCGGGAACCGCTGGGCCAGCGGCACGACCCGGTACTGGGCCAGCCACCGCAGGGTCCTCGGCATGCCCCGCACGGGCAGGTCGGTGCGGTTCACGAACTCGGCGAACATGAGGGTGTGCTCCGACTCCTCCACGATCTCGTGGTGGAGGTAGCGGAACTGGGGCGTGCCGTTGGGCAGACGACCGGCGTGGCGCAGCAGGCCCTGCTGGAGCAGGTTCTCGAAGTGCCAGCCGATCTTCATGCACGACGAGTAGCGGTACAGCGCCACCCGCCGGCGCTCCTCGACCGGCAGCGACCGGTACCAGTCGGTACCGGCCAGCGGGTCGAACACGGGGAGCTCGACCGCAGGACCCAAGGGGCCGACGTCGAAGCTGGGGTCGTCCCAGTCGAGATCGTAGGCATGCGTATGACGTTCCATGGACAGCTTGTTCAGCCGGTCGAGGGTCGCCTCGAACGCTTGCTGTGTCTCTGTATGCACCATGAGTCCTCCAGCGTCAGGGCAGCCGCACCCGGGCGGCAGCCTGTTGCAGCGAAAGGGGAAGCAGGCGGTGGAGCCACCAGCCCAGCTCGGCCTCCCACCCCACGGTGACGAGGACCTTGTCCCGGCGGACGGCGTTGAGGATGGCTCCGGCGACGGCTTCGGGCGGGTGGCCGCGGCGGAAGAGCCGCTCGGCCCGCTCCCGGACGGCCGCCGCCGACCGGCTGCCCACGTAGCGGGTGCTGGTGACGATGGGCGTGGCGATCACCCCCGGGCACACGGCGGAGACGGTCACGCCATCGGCGGCCCAGTCGGCCCGCAGGCACTGCGAAAGAGCCAGAACGGCAGCCTTGGTGGTGACGTAGGCGGGCTCGGTGGCCCGCATCGTGTAGGCCAGGCCCGAAGCCACGTTGACCACGGCCCCCCTATTCCGGTCCAGCATGCCGGGACCGAAGGCCAGGCAGCCGTGGACGACGCCGTCGAGGTTGATGGAGCGGATCCAGCGCCACTCGTCGACGGTCATCTCGGCCAGGCGCCCGGTCATGCCGACGCCGGCGTTGTTCACCAGCACGTCGACGGGCCCGTGGTTCTCCCGGACCGTGACCGCCAGGCGGCTCACCGCCTCCCAGTCGGCCACGTCGCAGACCAGGGCGTGAGCCTGGGCGCCGGCCTCGTCGCACATGGCGGCCGTCTTCTCGGCGGCGGCGGCGTCGATGTCGACGCACAGGACCCGGGCCCGCTCGGCGGCGAACGCTCCCGCCGTGGCCCGGCCGATACCGCTGCCGGCTCCGGTCACCAGGACGAGTGCCCCATCCAAGTTGTTGACCATGGGTCAACACAATAGTGGACTATTGACCTGGGGTCAATTAGAATCAGAACATGTCCTCGACCCCTGTACAGCGCCGGCTGGACCCCGACGCCCGTCGCCGCCAACTGCTGGAGGCCGGCTTCGAGATGCTCCAGACGCGGCCCTTCTCACAGGTGACGGCGGACGAGGTGGCCCGGGCCGTGGGCGTGTCCAAAGGGCTGGTGTTCCACTACTTCCCGACCAACCGCGACCTGCAGGTGGCGGTCATCCGCCTGGCGGCGGGCGAGCTGCTGGGCCGGCTCACCATGGACCCGGACCTGGCCCCCCAGGAGCGCCTCGGCGCCGGCCTCGATGCCTATGTGAACTTCATCGAGACCCAGCCCGCCAACTACCTGGCCGTGGCCCGCAGCGTCGGCTCCGACCCGGCCCTCCTCGCCGTCTTCCAAGAGACCCGGGCCGCGGTGGTGGACCTCGTCCTCGCCGCCATCGGACTGGCGGATAATCCGCCTGACGGCCTGCGGATCGTGGTGCGGGGCTGGATCGCCATGGTGGAGGAGTCCGTTCTCCACTGGCTGGAGGGATCGACCGTCCCCCGCGACCAGCTGCTCGGCTTCCTCCAGCGGGCGGCGGCCGTCATGCTCCCCGACGCGTTGATCACGTTCTCGGGCCCCCAGCAGAGTGCCCAGCAGAGTGTGACGGCAGGGATCGGCGAGGCTACCGTCCGGTAGCACACGTCGGGTAGGGGGGCTCGATCATGAAGGTGTCCGTGGATCCGGAGCGGTGCCAGGGTCACAACCGTTGCTACGCCTTGGCTCCCGAGCTCTTCGATGTCGACGACTACGGTCAGGCGTCGGCCAAGGATGACGGCGAGGTGCCTCCCGGGCTGGAGGACAAGGCCCGGCTCGCCGAGGCCAACTGCCCTGAGTTCGCGATACATGTCGAGGACAGCGCATGAATGTCGAGGACAGCGCATGAAGAACGACGGCCGTCCGCCGGTTGAGGACTGGGCCACCGACTACGACATCTTCCACGGCGACTACGTGGCCGACCCGGCGCCCATCTGGGACGACCTCCGGAGCCGGTGCCCGGTGGCCCACACCGACCGCTGGGGCGGTTCCTGGATGCCGACCCGCTACGAGGACGTCCGGGAGCTGGCCCGGATCGTCCCCGAGCTGTCCTCGGACGAGCCGCTGGTGGTGAAGCCGGCGGCCATCGATCCCGACGACGCCTTCTACGGGGTCAAGGCGCCGCCCATATCGAGCGACCCGCCCGAACACGGGCCCGCCCGCCGGCTGATCCTCCCCGCCTTCTCGCCCGCCGCGGTGGCCGGCCACCAGCCCTTCACCGAGGCGCTGGCCCACCAGCTGATCGACGCCTTCGCCGGCCGGGGCCGGGCCGACGCCGCCGCCGAGTACGCCCAGCAGATCCCGCCCCGGGTCATCGCCCACCTCCTGGGCGTCGACGAGGCTCAGGCCGACAACTTCGTCACCTGGGCCCGGGGGCTCCTGGAGCAGGGCCTCAAGGACCCCGCCGTTCGCCTGGAAGCGCGCCACAACATCCTCGGGTTCTTCCTCGAGCAGGTGAGGCAACGCCGGGCGGAGCCCCGGGACGACTTCATCTCCGGGCTGCTGGCCGGTGACCTCGACGGCGAGCCCGTGTCGGACAAGCACGCCGTGGGCACCTGCAACCTGCTGCTGGTGGCGGGCATCGACACCACCTGGAGCTCCATCGGGTCCGCGCTGTGGCACCTCGCCACCCACCCCGACGACCGCAAGCGGCTGGTCGCCGAGCCCGAGCTCATCCCCACCGCGGTCGAGGAGTTTCTCCGGGCCTACTCCCCGGTGACGATGGCGCGGGTGGCGACCACGGAGGTGGAGGCGGCCGGGGTGACGTTCCAGCCCGGCGAGCGGGTGCTCATGAACTTCCCCGCCGCCAACCGCGATCCCGAGGCCTTCCCCGACGCCCACCAGGTGATCATCGACCGCCAGGCCAACCGCCACATCGCCTTCGGCGTGGGCATCCACCGCTGCGCCGGCTCCAACCTGGCCCGGATGGAGATGAACGTGGCCCTCGGCGCGTTCCTGGACCGGATCCCCGAGTTCTCTCTCGAGGATCCGTCCGCGGTCACCTGGGCCGGCGGTCAGGTACGCGGCCCCCGCCAGCTGCCCATTGTCTTTCCTACGGCTGAGCCGCGGCGTCGGCCTGAGTTAGCCGGCTGAGTTAGCCGGCAGCATGGCGGACGGGCAGGCCGGCCTCGGCCCAGGCCTGGAAGCCGCCGTCGAGGTCGCCGGCCGAGGTGAAGCCCATCTCGACCAGGGTGGCGGCGACGAGGCTGGAGGCGTAGCCCTCGGAGCAGATGACCACCACCTCCTGGTCGTGGCCGGTGACCTCGGCCAGGCGGTGGAGCCCGACCGGATCCAGGCGCCACTCGAGCACGTTGCGCTCGATGACGGTGGCGCCGGGGACCTCGCCTTCCCACCGGCGCTGGGCGTCGGGCCGGATGTCGATGACGAGGGCGCCCCGTTCCAGGGCCTCGGCTGTCTGGCGGGGGCTCAGGCGCCGGATGCGGCTGCGGGCCTCGGCCAGGAGCTCGTCGACGGTCTTGGGGCTCATACCTGAGTCTGGCTCAGTTCGGGCACGCCCGTGGGGTCGCTCCGCAGCCATTCGAGGCGCCCACCCCAGTGCGCCTCGTAGAAGTTCAACTGGCGCTTCGGGCTTGCATGGTCAGTTGCCGTCGCTGACGGTCTCCTCGGTGGCGGTGCTGATCCACGTGCCGTTGGTCGGCCGCACGCCGTAGACGCCGCGGTCCTGATCGGTGAACCAGATGAGGCGCCGTTCGGGATCGAACTGGGGCATGGC
>JBOGFO010000137.1:0-7242 GCA_050743445.1 Acidimicrobiia bacterium | reverse complement strand
GTACCACCGCGATCGCAACTCCAAAAATGAGGAACCCGCCGCCGTGAAGAAGACCGCTCTCGCTATCCTGGTCGGACTCATGCCTTTCGCCGCGGCCTGCGGCCCGGGCGACGACGACACCGCCGTGAAGCCCAGCCAGACGTCCACGTCCACGACGTCCCCGGCGGATGGGGATGCCGGAACCACGTCGACGACCGGCCCGGAGGCAGACGCGCCCGCGGGCGCGAACAACACCACCGACGGGGCGCCGGACCCCAACGGGCAGCCCATCACAACGACCGACGGGCAGAGCACGACCACGACCGCGGCCACGAGCAAGGTCACGGGCGGACCGGTCAACACCGCGACGACCACGGGGACGCCGGCGGGCACTCCGGCGACGCAGCGGCCGACAACGACGACGACGCAGGTCGGGACCGGAGCGAACTGCCGTGAAGTCGAGCACGGCGGCTACCGGTGCAGCACCGGCCCGACATTCTGATGCCCGTGGCCTAGGTTCTTCCGGTGCCCTCCGTCATCGCGGTCGGCAAGGGCGACACCTGGCGAATCATGCTTGCGGTCGCAGCGGTGTCCACCGCCGCCCCTCTGATCCGGGGGGCGGAGGCGCCCTCGCTGGCCGTGGCCTTCTGGCGCAACGCCCTGGCCGTGGCCGTGCTCGTCCCCGTCACCGCCTTCTCACGCCGGGCCGAGGTGGCGGCGCTGGGACCGGCCCAGCGGCGGGGGACCCTCCTGGCCGGGGTGTTCCTGGCCGCCCACTTCGCCACCTGGGTGCCGAGCCTGTCCTTCACCACCGTGGCCTCGTCGGTGGCGCGGGTGGCGACCCAGCCCGTGTGGGCCGCGCTGATGGCCCGGGCCCGCGGTGAGCACGTGCCCGCCCGGGCCTGGACCGGCATCGCCCTGGCCGTGACGGGCGCCGTGGTGCTCTCCGGCGTGGACCTGTCGATCTCGCCCCGGGCCCTGCTCGGCGACGCCCTGGCCCTGGCCGGCGGGGTGCTGGCCGCGGCCTACGTCACGGTCGGCTCCGAGGTCCGCCAGTCGGTGTCGACCACCGTCTACACCACCATCTGCTACGCCACCGCCGCGGCGCTGCTGGCCGTCATGTGCCTGGGGGGCGGTCAGCCCCTGACCGGCTACGACACCGGCACCTGGGTCGCCCTACTGGCGCTCACCGCCGGGCCCCAGCTGCTCGGCCATTCGGTGGTCAACCGGGTGCTGCGCACCACCAGCGCCACCGTGGTCTCGGTGGCCATCCTGTTCGAGATCGTGGGCTCGACGTTCCTGGCCTGGGCCGCCTTCGGGGAGACCCCGCCGGCCGGGGCCTATCCGGCCGCCCTCCTGATCGCCGCGGGCGTCGTTCTGGTCGTCCTCTCGGGCCGCCGGCCCGCCGTGTCGGGCGTGCCGGTGGTCGAGTGAAGGGTGGCCCACCCGCCGGCCTACTCCGTGAGCCGGTAGGTGTTGCGGGTCTCCGAGAGGAGCAGCAGCTGGCATTCGCCGACGGGGTAGAAGTCGCCCGCCTCCACGTTGTCCTCGGGGGCGGCGACCATGACGTGGAACGGTTCCTGATTCATGAACCCCTCCAGCGTCCCCGGGGCGCCGGCGTTGCGGTACAGCGACACCGTCTCGTGGGTGGCGGTGGCCAGCCAGCGGCCGTCGGGCGAGGGCTTGGCCACGGAGATGCCGTTGGCGTCGGTGAGGTCACCGACATAGCGGGGCTTGTTCATCCCGCTCGCGCTCAGGCTCTCGAAGATGTAGACGTGGGCCGGGAAGTTCTTGCTCACCAGCACCAGGTGGTTGTCCCAGGTGAACGCGGCCTCGGTGTTGGACGAGCGGTCGGGGTAGGAGTACCGGTACCGGGCCAGCGGCCGCACCGTTGTCGCCGTTTGGGGGTCGGGCTCGGCGATCTCGTAGACGATCCGCCCGCCGCCGCCCCCCTGGCCGCTCTCCACCACCCACAGCACGCCCGTGCCGTCAGAGGTGTAGCCGTAGGTGATGTCCTCCCAGTCCTTGTTGCTTGCGCCCTCCACCGGGATCTCCTTGGCTTCGGCCACGCCGTCGGGGCCGAACCACAGGGCGTAGAGGCTGGGCGGGTGGCCGGAGTCCCGGATCATCCACGCCACGCCGGGGTGGTTGGGGGATGCCACCACGCCCGACGCCTCGGCGGAGTCGTGGGGCAGGCCACCGGGTGTCCGCTGGACCTGCCCCAACGATGCCCCACAACCCGTCTGGGCCCGGCTCGGAGTCGGGCCACCCACCACGCCGAGCGCCTGGGAAACGCTCATCAGGGTGAGGACGAGCACCATGGTCCTGCGATGAACAACCGGGGTCGGGCCGGTCCGGGGCTTGCGCACCCGGTCCGACCCGACTCTCGGTTCCCGCTTCCGTCCGTCCATGGAAGATCTGATCTTGCCGTGTCTCGTGTGGCTTACGCAAGAAGAGATTTTTATTGAGGTTCATGTTGTTTATGTTCCTGAAGTGATGTAAAAGGCCACCGCGGCGGCACTGGCCACGTTCAGCGAATCGGTGCCGGCGGCCATCGGAATGCGGACCCGCCGGTCGGCGCGAGCCAGCGCCGCCTCGGTCAGACCCGGCCCTTCGGCGCCCAGGAGCAGGGCGAGACGGCCGTCGCCGGTCGGGGCGGCGATCGGCTCGGCCCCGGGGGCGGGGGTGAGGGCGACAATGGTGAAGCCGGCCTCCTTGAGGTCCGACAGGGCCTCGGGCCAGGGCTCCAACCGGGCCCACGGAACCGAAAGCACGTGACCCATCGACACCCGCACCGACCGCCGGTAGAGGGGATCGGCGCAACGGGGGCACAGGAGCACGGCGTCGATGCCGAGCCCGGCAGCGTTGCGGAAGAGGGCCCCGAGGTTCTCGTGGTCGTTGATCCCCTCGAGGACGGCCACCCGGCGGGCCCGGGCGAGGAGGTCACCGGGCGCCGGGAGCGGCCAGCGGTCGGCCGCCGCCAGCGCGCCCCGGTGGACGTCGAACCCGCACGCCGCCGCCAGGACCGGGCGTTCGGCCACGTAGACGGAAGCGGCGATCCCCTCCAGGCGCTCCTCCAGACGTTCGAAGCGGGCGGCGTCGACGAGTACGGAGCGGACCCGGCAGTCCGACTCCAGGAGGCGGGTGATGACCGTCGGCCCCTCGGCCACGAAGAAGCCGGGATGACCACCGGCCGGGTCCGGGGCCTCCATCCGCCGCCGGGCCCGGGCGTCGGACAGCTGGCGGTAGTCGTCGAGGCGGCCGTCGGCCGGATCGGTGATGACGATCGCGGCCGGCATCGCCCGCCCTCAGATCACCCGCAGGGCGCCGGCGACGTCACGCTCCCGGCGGGCCAGAGCCCGGAGCACGGCGACGTCGCCATGGCGGGCCCGGGCCAGCTCGACCAGCGTCCCCACCACCCGCCCGGTGGCCGAGGCCGGCAGCGGAGGAGGGTCGACGCCGAGGCTGACGGCCAGGTCGTCGACGTGCAGGCAGAGCTCGACGAGGCGGGTCACCAGGTAGTCGTCGAGCCGGATGACGAGGTCGTTGAACACCCGTACCCGCCGTTCCGGGGCCTCCGCCGCCAGCCGGACGGTCAGGCGGCTGCCGGCCTCCGACCAGTCCCGGGCCAGCACCTCGGGACCTCCGGCGGCGGCGTCCTCGCCCCGGGCCCGGACGGCCGTGTGGAGCCCGCTGTCGAGGTCGGGCCCCGTGGAGGGAGCGTCGCCGATGTCGCTGTAGATGGCGGCGGCGTAATAGGCGGAGGCCGAGAGGACCTCCTCGTCGGGACCCGGCTCCGGCCGGTCCAGGTACGCCTCCACTGACGTGGTGGCCCGGAGCAGATGGCCGGCGAGGCCCCGGACGGACCAGCGGGACAGGGCGCTCTCCTCGTCCCAGCGGGCGGTCAGCTCGGGCGCCTCGAACAGCGGGACCGCGGCGGCGATCGCCATCAGGAAGACGGCCCGGTCTTCGGTCACGGCCGGGAAGGGTAGCGTCGGGTCCGAGATGAGCCGCTGGCTGATCGACGGCATGAACGTGATCGGGTCCAGGCCTGACGGATGGTGGCGGGACCGGAAGAAGGCCATGCGGAAGCTGGTGGAGGAGCTCGAGATCTGGGCCGCGACCCACGGGGAGCCGGTCGCCGTGGTCCTCGACGGGGACCCGATCGACGCGTTGGCCGGCGGGGAAGAACCCGGCGGAGAACGAGCAGTGGAGGTCGTCTTCGCCGGCCGGGGTCGCACCGCGGACGACGAGATCATCCGCCGGGTGGCGGCCGACCCCGACCCGGCGTCCTCGACCGTGGTCACCAGCGACGGCGCGCTGGCCCGCGCTGTCGAGAGCCACGGCGCCCGCCTGCTGGGCTCAGGGGCTTTCCGGCGCCGGCTCTGAGTGTCCGCCCGGGAGCTCATCGTCCTCGGGACCGCCAGCCAGGCGCCGACCCGGTACCGCAACCACAACGGCTACCTGCTGCGGTGGGACACCGAGGGCCTCCTGTTCGACCCCGGGGAGGGGACCCAGCGCCAGATGCTCCTGGCCGGCGTCGCCTCGTCGGCCGTGACCCGGATCTGCATCACCCACTTCCACGGCGACCACTGCCTGGGCCTCCCGGGGGTCCTCCAGCGCCTTTCCCTGGACCGCGTCTCCCACCCGGTGGCCGTCCACTACCCGGCGTCGGGTCAGGAGTTCTTCGAGCGCCTCCGGACGTGCGCCCTCTACGACGACGCCGTCCCGGTGGCCCCCCGGCCGGTGTCGGAACCGGGCGTGATCGATCCGGGGCCGGCGCCCTTCCGCCTCGAGGCCCTGCGTCTGGACCACCGGGCCGACACCTTCGGCTACCGGCTGGTGGAGCCCGACGGCCGGCGCATGCTGCCCGAGCGCCTGGAGGCGGCCGGGGTCACCGGCCCCGACATCGGGCGCCTGCAGCGGGAGGGGAGCCTGGCGACGCCCGACGGGCGCCGGGTGACGCTGGAGGAGATGAGCGAGCACCGGCCCGGGCAGCGGTTCGCCTTCGTCATGGACACCCGGCTGTGTGACGCGGCGTTCGCCCTGGCCGAGGGCGCCGACCTGCTGGTGTGCGAATCCACCTTCCTGAGCGCCGACGCCGGCCTGGCCGCCGACTACGGCCACCTCACCGCCGCCCAGGCGGCGCGCATCGCCGCCGAATCGGGTGTGCGCCGCCTGGTGCTCACCCACTTCTCCCAGCGCTACGTCGATCCGGGCGCCTTCGCCGCCGAGGCCGGCGAGGTCTTTCCCGAGGTCGTGGTGGCGGCCGATCTGGATCGGATTTCCATGCCTGACCGGCCCTGACGGTTTGCGGTTCGCCTGAGGGGGCGATCAACCACCAAACTAAAGGGCCAGAACTACCGGTTGCGTCCCATCTGCACCCCCGGCCGGCTCAAGGACCCCCCCAGTCCTGCCGACCAGGCAACAAGGGACTGATCCGGGATTCGCATCGGTTTCGAAATAGGGGAGCGATCCGGGAGAAATCGCGCGTCGGACCCGGAACACAGAGCCGGGTCAGAACGTTGTACCGATGCCCGAACGAGATTTCAGTAGTCAGAAGGAGTGAGCACCATCACCAACTCTGTTCGCCAACGAGAGGCAGCGAGCCAGCCCCGGCCGGGGCGAGGCGGCGCGGAACTCGACCTGGCTCGCTTGTACCTCGAGGATATCGGGACCCGGGCCGTTCCCGGACCGGCTGAGCAGCTCGAGCTGGGTCGTCGCGTGGCCGAAGGCGACGAAGACGCCAAGTGGCAGATGGTCGAAGCCAACCTGCGCCTGGTCGTTTACTGGGCCAAGCGCTACCAGCGCTCCGGTATGGACTTCCTCGACCTCGTGCAGGAGGGGACCATCGGTCTCGTCCGGGCCGTCGAGAAGTTCGACTGGACCAAGGGTTACCAGTTCTCCACCTACGCAACCTGGTGGATCCGCCAGGCCCTCCAGCGGGGCATCCAGCGGACCCGCTCCACCATCTACGTGCCGGCTGACGCCGCCGACCGCCGCCGCGCCCTGGAGAAGGTCGAGGAGGATCTGGAGGAGCGTCTGGGCCGTCCGCCCTCCGACGCCGAGCTGGCCGCCGAAACCGGCCTCTCCGTCGAGCAGGTGGAGGGTGCCTTCGACGTCGCCCAGGTGGTCGCCAGCCTGGACCAGCCCGCCCGTACGGGGGGCGAGACCACGCTTGGTGACCTGGCCGCAGCCGACCACAGTCCCAGTGCGGCGGTGGAGGATCTGGTCCTCGAGGGTGTCTCCACCGACGAGCTCCACCGGGCCGTCCGGCGCCTGCCGGCGCTGGAGCGGGAAGTGGTCGAGGTGCGGTTCGGCATGGCCGGCGAACCCCCGGTGGGGGTGACGGCCGCGGCCGCCAAGCTGCACATGTCCCGCCGCCGGCTCCGTGACATCGAGGCCCGGGCCCTCGTCCTGCTGGCCGAGAGCCCCGAGCTGGCCGGCGCCCAGGCCGCCTAGCAACCACCCCGTCAGACTCAGAGGGCTGGCGTGAAGACTCGCAAGGGTCGTCACGCCAGCCTTTTTCGTTGGCGCTTCTTTCATTGGCGCTTCGCCTGCGGCTGCAGCCGGTAACGCAACGGTCGTTGTAACGCGATGCCCGGGTGTGGAGAATCCGGCCATGGATCTCGATGCCGCTCCCACGATCTGCCGCTACGACGCCTGCACCCTCGGGCCCGACGGTGGCCCGGCGCCGCTGGTGCAGCCGATCCGCGGGGGCAACCTCAGGGAGTACTGCTCGGATCGCCACCGGATCGCCGCCCACCGGTCGCGCCAGCGCCGGACGCCGGTCCCGAGCCGGTCCGGCGGCGGAGTGCTGGACGCCGGCGGGCCGCCCAGTGAGGTGGCGGCCCGCCTGGCCGCCCTGGCCGACGAGCTGAGCCACCTCAGCACCGATGTGGGCCGGACGCTGGCCCTGGGCGACGCGGACCGCGTCGCCCGCGAGCTCCAGGACGCCAAGCTCCGGGCCACCGAGGCCGAGGCCCGGGTCGTGGCCGCCACCGCCGAACGGGACCGGGAGCGGGCGGCCGCCGCCGGCTTCCGGGAGATGGCCGAGGCCTCGGTGACGGCCGCCGAGCGGGCGACCGGGCGGGCCGAGGACGCCGAGGCGGCCCGGGACGGCGCGCTGGAAGCGGCCGGGCAGGCGGAGGCCCAGCTCGAGGAGGCTCGCCGGGAGACGGAGGCGGCCCAGGCCGGACGGGCCGAGTTGGAACGCGCCCTGCAGCGGTCGGAAGCCGAGCTGGATCGCGCCCGGGCCGAGAC
>JBOGFO010000136.1:0-3204 GCA_050743445.1 Acidimicrobiia bacterium | reverse complement strand
ACGTGGTGGCCTGGGTGGGCGCCGTCACTGCGCTGGTGGCGGCCACCATCGCCCTGGTCAACCACGACATCAAACGGGTGCTGGCCTACTCCACCATCTCCCAGCTGGGCTACATGTTCCTGGCCGTGGGGGTGGGGGCCTACGTGGCCGCCATCTTCCACATGGTCACCCACGCCTTCTTCAAGGCGCTCCTCTTCCTCGGGGCCGGGTCGGTCATGCACGGCCTCCACGACGAGCAGGACATGCGGCGGATGGGCGGCCTGCGCAAGTACATGCCCATCACCGCCGGCACGTTCATCGTCGGGTGGCTGGCCATCGCCGGGGTCGTCCCCTTCGCCGGCTTCTGGTCCAAGGACGAGATCCTGGCCGGTGCCTTCGTCCAGGGCCAGTACGCCCTGTGGGCCGTCGGTGCCGTCACCGCGTTGCTCACCGCCCTCTACATGACCCGACAGGTGCTGCTCGTCTTCTTCGGGGAGGAGCGGTGGCGGGACCGCGTCAAGGGAACGCCGCACGAATCGCCGGGCACGATGACCATCCCGCTGGTGGTCCTGGCCGGGTTGAGCTTCGCCGGCGGCGCGCTCAACCTGCCCGCCAAGTCCTTCGAGTTCCTGGGGCACTGGCTCGAGCCGGTGTTCGAAGGGGTGCCCGCCGTCCACCCCGAGTCGTTCAGCCAGGGTTTCGTCCTCGCCACCATCGCCCTCGTCCTCGCCGTGGTCGGGGGTCTCGCCGCCTTCGCCCTCTACCGGCGGGGGCTTCCCGATCGGGAGACGGATCCGCTCGAGGCCCGCCTCGGGCCGCTGGCCACGACCTTCGCCCGCGGCTGGTATCTCGACGCCGCCGTGGCTGCGTTCGTGGACCGGGTCGGGCGGCCGGCCAGCGTGTGGCTGGCCGACTTCTTCGATCAGAAGGGAATCGACGGAGCGGTCAACGGGACCGCCGGGACGATCTCCTTCGCCGGCCGCCGCCTCCGCCTGCTCCAGACGGGGTTCCTCCGGAACTACGCGCTGGCCGTCTTCGGAGGCGGAACCCTCATGCTCTTCTTCCTTCTGTTGCGGGGTGGAGGATGAGCGACTTCCCGTACCTCACGGCGCTCGTCGCCCTCCCCTTCGCCGGAGTCCTCATCGTCTTCCTCGTCCCGGGCGCGGACGACCTGCTCCGCCGCCTGGCGCTTGGCGTCACGCTCATCACCGCCGTGGTGGCGGCCGCCCTCCTCATCGCCTTCGAGGTCGGAGACGCCGGCTACCAGTTCCTCGAGTCGAAGATATGGATCGATTCCCTCGGGATCACCTACACCCTCGGGGTCGACGGGATCAGCCTCTTCATGGTGGCCCTCACCGCCCTGCTCTTCCCCATCTCCGTGCTGGCCTCCATGAAGATCGACCGCCAAGTCCGGGCCTATCACGGCCTCATGCTCCTCCTCGAAGCCGGGCTGATGGGGATCTTCCTCTCCGTCGACCTGTTCCTGTTCTTCGTCTTCTGGGAGCTCGTCCTCGTCCCCATGTACTTCATCGTGGGGATCTGGGGCTACGACCGGCGGATCTACGCCGCCCTCAAGTTCTTCCTCTACACGGCGGCCGGTTCCGCCCTGCTGCTGGTGGGCATCCTGACCCTGGCCGTCCTCCATGCCGCCGCTCCCGGCAACGAGCTCACCTTCGATCTGCGCATCCTCATGCAGTGGGACGGCCTGTCGCCCAACACCGCCCGGTGGCTGTTCCTGGCCTTCTTCGCCTCCTTCGCCATCAAGGTCCCGCTGTTCCCGCTCCACACCTGGCTGCCCGACGCCCACGTCGAGGCACCCACGGCCGGGTCGGTCCTCCTGGCCGGTGTCCTCCTGAAGCTGGGGGCTTACGGCTTCCTGCGCTTCTCCCTGACCCTCTTCCCCCAGGCCGCCGTCGACCTCGCCCCCCTGCTCCTCACGCTGGCCACCATCGGGATCGTCTACGGCGCCGTGGTGGCCGCCGTGCAGCGGGACCTGAAGAAGCTGGTGGCCTACTCGTCGGTGGCCCACCTCGGCTTCGTCGTGCTCGGCATCTTCGCCCTCACCATCGCGGGCCTCCAGGGCGGCGTGTTCACCATGGTCAGCCATGGGCTCACCACCGGCGCCCTCTTCCTCCTCGTCGGGATCCTCTACGACCGGCGCCACACCCGGAACATCGCCGATTTCGGCGGCGTGTGGAAATCCGCCCCCCGGCTCGGAGGTCTCTTCCTGGCCGTCACCTTGGCCTCGATCGGCCTTCCCGGCCTGTCCGGCTTCGTGGGTGAGTTCCTGGCTCTCATCGGAACGTTCGTCACCCACCGGCCCTACGCGGTCGTGGCCACCACCGGGGTCATCCTGGCCGCCGTCTACCTCCTGTGGGCCTTCCAGCGGGTCTTCACCGGCGAGCCGACGGGGGAGAACGCCACCATCCGGGACATCGAAGGGGCGGAGCTGGCCACCGTGGTACCGCTCCTCGCCCTCAGCCTGATCCTCGGCGTGTATCCCAAGCCCGTCCTCGAGCGGGTCGAGCCGTCGGTCAAGGCGCTCATTGCCCACGTCGAGTCCCGCAGCGACTACCGCCAGCCCGAGGTCGCCGAGCGCGGCTCCGAGGCCGCCCCGTGATCGGTCTCCTCGCCCAGATCGCCCCGCCCCAGGTTCCGGCCCCGCCGCCGCAGGGTCCGCGTCCCCTCGATCTCCCCCACGTGGACTGGCTGGCGGTGGGGCCCGAGGTGGCGCTGGTGAGCGCCGCCCTCCTCCTGGTGCTGGTGGCGGCCCTCAACCGGGGCCGGCGGGACCTGTCCGGCCTCTACCTCGACGTGTCGCTGGCCGGTGTGGGCGCCTCGGCCCTGCTCACCGCCCGGTTGTGGAGCGTCGTCACCGACGGGGTCCCCTATCAGGCGCTGGCCAACATGGTGGCCGTCGACGGGTTCTCCGTGTTCGCCCGTCTCGTCATCCTGGTGGCCACCGGGCTTGGGCTCCTGGTGACCCAGGGCTACCTGCGCCGGGAAGGCGTGGAGGGGCCGGAATGCCATGCCCTCCTGCTCCTGTCGGCCTCGGGCATGCTGCTCATGACCTCGGCCAACGACCTGATCGTGGTCTTCCTCGCCCTGGAGATCCTCTCCATCGCCCTCTACGTCCTGGCCGCCTTCGACCGCCGGCGCCAGGAATCGCAGGAAGCGGGCCTCAAGTACTTCGTGCTCGGCTCGTTCTCCTCGGCGGTGTTCCTC
>JBOGFO010000135.1:0-5026 GCA_050743445.1 Acidimicrobiia bacterium | reverse complement strand
AGCTTGAGCCGCTGCCGCTCGCCGCCGGACAGCGTGGTGAGCGGCTGGCCGAGGCTGAGGTAGCCGAGCCCGACGTCGGCCAACCGGCCAAGGATGGCGTGGGCGGCCGGCGTCTTCGCATCGCCGTCGCCGAAGAACTCCTCGGCCTCGGTCACCGACATCGCCAGCACCTCGCTGATGTCGCGTCCGCCGAACTGATAGTCGAGCACCGAGGCGTCGAACCGCTTCCCCTCGCAGCCCTCGCAGGTCGTCTCGACGCCGGCCATCACGCCCAGGTCGGTGTAGATGACGCCGGCGCCGTTGCAGGTGGGGCAGGCACCCTCGGAGTTGGCGCTGAACAGCGCCGGCTTCACGTCGTTGGCCTTGGCGAACGCCTTGCGGATCGGGTCGAGCAGGCCGGTGTACGTCGCCGGGTTGCTGCGCCGTGAGCCGCGGATGGGCGCCTGGTCGACCGACACGGCGCCCGCCGAAGCCGGTATGGAGCCGTGCATCAGCGAGCTCTTGCCGGAGCCGGCGACGCCGGTGACGACGACCAGCACGCCGAGCGGGACGTCCACGTCCACGTTCTGGAGGTTGTGGGTGGTGGCCCCCCGGATCGGAAGCTGCCCGGTCGGCGTCCGCACCTTCTCCTTCAGGACGGCCCGGTCGTCGAGATGGCGGCCGGTGACGGTGTCGCTCTTCCGCAGGCCCTCGACGGTGCCCTCGTAGCAGACGGTGCCGCCCCCCGTACCGGCGCCGGGGCCGAGGTCGACGACATGGTCGGCGATGGCGATCGTCTCCGGCTCGTGCTCCACCACGAGCACCGTGTTGCCCTTGTCCCGCAGCTGCAGCAGCAGGTCGTTCATCCGCTGGACGTCATGCGGGTGCAGGCCGATCGTGGGCTCGTCGAAGACGTAGGTGACGTCGGTGAGCGAGGAGCCGAGGTGGCGGATCATCTTGGTGCGCTGCGCCTCGCCGCCCGACAGCGTGCCCGCCGGCCGGTCGAGCGAGAGGTAGCCCAGCCCGATCTCCACGAACGAGTCGAGGGTCTCCCCCAGCGCCTCGAGCAACGGTGTCACCGACGGCGCGCGGAGGCCACGGACCCAGACGGCCAGGTCCCGGATCTCCAGAGCGCAGGCGTCGGCGATGTTGATCCCCTTGATCTTCGACGACCGGGCGGCCTCGTTGAGCCGCGTGCCGCCGCAGTCGAGACAGCCGGTGAACGTCACCACCCGCTCCACGAAGGCGCGGATGTGGGGCTGGAGCGAGTCGACGTCCTTGGACAGCATCGACCTCTGGATGGTCGGGATGAGACCCGCGTAGGTCAGGTTGATGCCCTCGATCTTGATCTTGGTCGGCTCCTTGTGGAGCAGGTCCTCCAGCTCCTTCTTGTTGAACTTGCGGATCGGCTTGTCCGGGTCGAAGTAGCCGCAGCCTCTGAAGATGCGCCCGTACCAGCCCTCCATGCTGTAGCCCGGGATCCGCAGCGCACCTTCGTTGAGTGTCTTGTCCTCGTCGTAGAGCTCCGACAGGTCGAAGTCGGTGACCGAGCCCCGGCCCTCGCAGCGGGCGCACATGCCGCCGTGGTACACGACGTTGCGCACCACGATCCGCTCCCCCTTGCCCTTGTCGACGGTCATCGCCCCGCTCGCCTTGCGCGTCGGGACGTTGAACGAGAAGGCGATCGGAGGCCCGATCTGCGGCTCCCCCAGGCGGCTGAACAGGATGCGCAGCAAGGCGTTGGTATCGGTGGCGGTGCCGACCGTGGAGTGGGGGTCGCCACCCATCCGCTGCTGGTCGACGGAGATGGCGGTGGTCAGGCCGGCGAGGACGTCGACCTCGGGCCGCGCCATGGTCGGCATGAAGCCCTGCACGAAGGCGCTGTAGGTCTCGTTGATCATCCGCTGTGACTCGGCGGCGATCGTGCCGAACACCAGCGAGCTCTTGCCCGAGCCGGACACGCCGGTGAATACCGTCAGCCGGCGCTTCGGGAGCTCGACGCTGATGTCCTTCAGATTGTTGACCCGCGCGCCCTGCACCCGGATCAGGTCGTGGCGATCCGCCGCGTGCAGCGCCGGCGACCGCGTGTCCGTCGTCGTGGCCTTGCTCGTCGTCAGCGGAGCTCCTGGATGCGGATCATGTTGCCGGCGGGGTCGCGGACGGCGCAGTCGCGAGCGCCCCAGGCCTGCTCGATCGGCTCCTGCATGATCTCGGCGCCGGTGGCCGCCAGGTGCTTGAAGGTGCCGTCGAGATCGGCGCTGGCCAGCATGATGGACGCGAAGGTGCCCTTGGCCATCATCTCGCCGATGGTGCGGCGCTCGTCGTCGGTGACGCCGGGGTCGGAACCCGGCGGGTACAGGACGATGGAGGTGCCGGGCTGATCGGGTGGGCCCACCGTGACCCAGCGCATCCCGCCGTATCCGACGTCGTTGCGAATCTCGAAGCCGAGGGCGTCACGGTAGAAGGCCAGGGAGGCGTCCGGGTCGCTGTGCGGGAGGAAGGTGGCGTGAATGGTGATGTTCATGGCCGTCACGGTACGTGCGGCCCGGGGGCGCGTGCTTCTCGATTTCTGATCGGTCTCGTCACCTGTTTCTCCACACAAGGGGGCATTCCGGGCATTGCGCGCGCCGCCTCGCGCCGGTAGACGCTGCGCGGCACGCCGACCAGCTCGGTGAAGCGGGTGCTGAAGGTACCAAGCGACGAGCAGCCGACGGCGAAGCAGACATCGGTGACGCTGAGGTCGCCACGACGCAGCAGCGCCATGGCGCGCTCGATGCGCCGGGTCATCAGATAGGTGTACGGCGGCTCGCCGTAGGCGAGGCGGAACTGCCGGCTGAGATGCCCGGCCGACATGTTCACACCGCGGGCGAGCGCCTCGACGTCGAGCGGCTCCGTGTACTCCCGGTCGATCCGGTCGCGCACGCGGCGCAACCGCGCCAGGTCGCGCAGGTTCAGCGCGGCGGGGGGTCTACTGGTCACCGGCGCGATGGTGCCACGACGCACCGGAGTTGCCCAAGCGCCGGGCGTCCCAGGGGGGCTCATGAGCCAGCATGGAAAGATGTGGCTCGGGTACAGGCATGCCAAAGAGAACCTGACCACCGAGGGAGCGTTCGGATGCGCCGTCACCTGATCATGCTCGGACTGGCGGCGCTCACCGCTACGGTCCTGCCGCTTCCGGCCGCAGCCCAGGGCGGGGACGTACCCTGCTCGCTCGTCGCCGTCCCCGCCGCCACGGCCCCCGTGGGGACCGACGGCTGCCCCGGCGTACGCCCCGGGACCCGGCTGGCCACCAATTACGGCGGCCTGTGCACGGCCAACTTCCTGTTCCGGGCGCCCGACGGCACGCGCTACATCGGAACCGCCGGTCACTGCATCGGCCCGAACGAGGGTGGCACGGGCACCCCCCACGAGAGGGTGTGGGCGCCGGGGCGCGGCCCCGACGCGACCACCCCCGACGGCGGAAAGATCGGCGAGTTCGCTTACGGCGCCCTCCAGTCGCACGGCACCGGAGTCGGCATCACCTACGACAAGAACTTCGCTCTCATCCGCCTCGACCCGAACATCGAGGCCAGCCCCGAGATGTGCTTCTTCGGCGGGCCCAGCGGCCTCTACGCCACCGACACAGCCGACCCCTTCGTGGTCCACTACTACGGCAGCGGGGACACCATCGGAGACGTCCTTCCCGCCCGCTCCGGCGTGGCGCAGGGCACGCCGGACCCCGATCGCGTCTACGCCACCGGCGTGGCGCTGGCCGGGGACGGGGGCAGCCCCGTGATCACCGCCGACGGGCTGGCACTCGGTGTCGTCGTGACCTTCAGTCCCCACGGCGTCGGATTCTCGACCGACCCCGAGGGGCCGCCCCCCGCCTACCTCGAAAGCCAGCAGGGCACGCTGGGAATCACCCGGCTGGCCCCCGAGCTGGCCCGGGCGTCGGTGGCCCTGGGCGTGCCGCTGGAGCTGGTCACCGCCGATTAGAATTAGACGGGATTGAGCGGAGGCGAAGGTGTCATCAGGTCAACGAGTGGTCCTCGGGCGCAAGCCCAGCGGGGGCTTCGTGAAGGTCCAGTGGACCGAGTCCGCCCCGGAGGGCTTGTACCGGCTGGAGGAGGCCGAGGAGCTCGGTGCCCGCTGGGAGGGCGACGAGCTGGTCACCTACGACCTCGACGACTTCGTCGACCTGTTCGGGTACTACCAGCGCAACGAGTACCTGCCGGACAACGACTGAGCTACGGCAAGCTCGATTCGTAGTCTTCGGGGTCCACGGCCCCGTGCCACTGCGCTTCGCGAACGAATCGCATCCCAGGATCAGGGGAAGACGCCGCGGAAGCGGATGGCGGCCGCGACCCGTTCGAGGGCGAGAGCGTGGGCGCCGCGGCGGAGGTTGACGTCGAGGGCTTCGGCCCGGTCGCAGACGGCGTGGAAGGCGGTCTGCATGCGATCCCGGAGGCGCTCGGCGGTGAGGCTGGGCTCCCAGGGGTAGCCCTCCCGGGCCTGGACCCATTCGAAGTACGAGGCCGTGACTCCCGCGGCGTTGGCCAGGATGTCGGGCACGACCATGATGCCCCGGTCCGCCAGGATGGCGTCGCCGTCGGGTGTGGTGGGGCCGTTGGCGCCTTCCACCACCACCTTGGCGGTGAGGGCGCTCGCCTCGACCGGGCCGATGGCGCCGGCCAGGGCGGCGGGCACGAAGGCGTCGCAGGGCACGGAGAACAGCTCCGCCGATGCTAGAGGATCGGCCACCGGGAAACCCGCCACCGTGCCGTTGGTGCGCACATGGGCGGCCAGGGCGGCGACGTCGAGGCCGGCCGGGTTGGTCACCGCGCCGGCGTAGTCCCCCACGGCCACGACCCGGACGCCGAGGCTGGAGAGCAGGTAGGCCAGGGGCCCGCCCACCTTCCCGAAGCCCTGCAGCGCCACCCGGGAGCCGGCCACCGGCAGACCGAGTTTGGCGAAAGCCTCCCGCACCATGATCGTCACGCCTTCGGCGGTGGCACCTTGGTGGCCCTGCACACCACCGACCTCGAGCGGCTTGCCGGTGACGACGCCG
>JBOGFO010000134.1:0-10310 GCA_050743445.1 Acidimicrobiia bacterium | reverse complement strand
GTGCTGGGCCAGCGTGCCGCCTTCCGCCAGGACGGCCAGGCGGTCTCCCAACCGCACCGCCTCGTCGATGTCGTGGGTGACGAGCACGACCGTCTTGCGCAGCGTGGCCTGGAGGGCGATGAACTCGTCCTGGAGCCGGCGGCGGGTGACCGGGTCCACCGCCCCGAAGGGCTCGTCCATCAGCAGGACGGGCGGGTCGGCGGCCAGGGCCCGGGCCACCCCGACCCGCTGTCGCTGCCCGCCGGAGAGCTGGTCGGGGCGCCGCTGGGAGTAGACGGCCGGGTCGAGGCCCACCAGCTCGAGCAGCTCGTCCACCCGGCGCCCCACCCGCCCCCGATCCCAGCCCAGCAGGCGGGGGACGGTGCCGACGTTGTCACCCACGCTCAGGTGGGGGAAGAGGCCGACCTGCTGGATGACGTAGCCCATCCCCCGCCGCAGTTCGACGGCATCGACCGCGGCCACGTCCCGGCCGTCGACCAGGACACGCCCCGACGTCGGTTCCACCAGGCGGTTGATCATCTTCAGCGTGGTGGTCTTCCCCGAGCCGGACGGGCCGACGAGGACGCACGTCTCGCCCGCCGCGATCTCGAGCGACAGGCCGGCGACGGCCGGCGGTCCGGTGCCGTAGATCTTGGTCACGGCCTCGAGGACGATCATGTCCCGCCCCGGCTCCGGCGCAGCCGCCGTTCGAGGAGGCCGAGGGCGCCGTCGACGGCGAGGGCCAGCGCCACGATGGTCAGCGTGGCGGCCAGGGTCTTGGTGCGGTCACCCGTCTGGAGGCCGTCGAAGACGTAGACCCCGAGCCCCCCCGCCGCGATCAGAGCCGCGACCGTGGCGATGCCCACTGAGGTGACCGCCGCCACCCGGACGCCGGACACGACGACGGGGAGGGCGAGCGGCAACCGCACCCGCCGCAGGGCCTGGGCCTCGGTCATCCCCATGCCGCGGGCGGCCTCGACCACGTCGGCGGGCACCTCGGACAGGCCCACGACGGTGTTGCGCAGCACGGGGAGCAGGGCGTAGAGGCACAGGGCGGTGACGGCCGGAGTCCGCCCGATCCCCAGCGGGACCACGAAGAGCCCGAAGAGAGCCAGGCTCGGGATGGTGAAGATCACCCCGGCGGTGCCGACCGCGGCCGCGGCCAGCGCCCGGCGCCGGGCCACCGCCACCCCCACCGTGACCGCCACCGGTACGGCCATAGCCAGGGCCGTAGCCACCAGGCGGGTGTGCTCCCAGGTGAGGTCGGCGAGCTCCTGGCGATGGTCGACGACGAAGCGCCAGAGGTCGATCGCCGTCAACCCTCTTGGCTCAGCAGGCCCTGCGAGCGCAAGAAGTCGGCGGCCACGTCCTCCGCCGGCCGGCCGTCGATCTCCACCTCGGCGTTGAGCCGCGTGATGGTCGGGGTGTCGAGGGCGGCGGTGAGGCCGGCGATGTCTTCGGCCAGGGACGGCCAGCGGGACATCCGTTCGGTCAGCAGCGTGGGTGCCGGCGTGTACGCCCCAAACGCCTGCCTGTCATCCTCCACCACCCGGAGCTTGTGCTTCACGATGAGGGCCGACGTCGAGTAGACGATCCCCACGGCGCACTGGCCGTCGGCCACCGCCGGCGGAATGAGCGACTGCCCGAGCTGGCGCACGTTGCTGAACTCGAGCCCGTAGGACTGGGCCACGGCGGGCAGGACATCCTCCCGGAACCCGCCCTCCGGGTCGGCACACAGCGCCGTGTCGGGATTGGCCTGCACGAACGCGGTCAGCTCGGTCAGGGTCGGGGCGGCGACCGGGCCCGTCTCGGCGACGGCGAGGGCGTAGGTGTCGTTCATGGCCGCCGCCGGCAACCAGGTCACCCCCTCCTCCGCGTCCAGGCGCTTCGCCGTCTCGTAGGCCTGAGCCGGGTCACCGATGGGCGGGTTGTCAAGGAAGCCCAGGGCGGTGCCGGTGAACTCCCAGTACACGTCAATGCTCCCGCCGAGCAGGGCCTTGCGGATGATGTCGGTGCTGCCCAACCGCATCTGTTTGCGGACCTCGTAGCCCCGGTCCTCCAGCACCGACCCCATCAGATGCGCCAGCAGCTGGGCTTCGGTGTCGAGCTTCGAGCCGATGGTGATGGTGTCGTCGCCGTCGTCCGAGCTGCATCCCGCCGCGCCGATCAGGACCAGGGCGAGGACGAGGGCCACGAGCCGGCGGCGCATCCGCCCAGCCTAAACAAACCGAAAAAATTCCGGACGAAGCCGTCATCGACTCAGACCGAGGAGTGGCAGGTCGGCGGGGAGGTGAGCGGCGGGGCCAACTGGATCTTCGCCGAGGTCAAAGCCCAGGTGAACGGGCACATCCGGCGGGAGTACAGCTCGAGCACCGAGCACCGCCTGAAGGGGACCCTCGGGCCCCACTCGGAAGCCCGGGGCACCTACGGATTCTCGGTCGTGCACTTCGACGGCTACTACCAGAACTGCCGGGAAGGTGGCCCGTACGGCGAGAAGCACTACTTCGAAGGTACGGCTCCCACGGGCCATCAGTTCATTCGCGAATCCTGAGCCCGCGTAAGCGTCGCCAGCCGGTTGACAGGGCGCAGGCCACGGCAAAGGATGGGGGTGAGCCCGAGGAGGACGACGCATGACCGTGGCCCGTGGCAACCACCGGTTCCTTCCGTCCGACGAGAGTTGGCCCTACCCCGACGTCGAGGGTGAGCAGGCCGGCGATGAGGACGTCGATCTGGATCTTCTGGAACTGCGCGCGGATCCCAGGGCCTATTCCGATCTGACACCGGGCGAACGCCAGGTGCTGTTCCTGCGGTTCGGGCTCAACGACGGTGTGGCCCACTCCATGAAGGAGATCGGCCACAGCCTCGACCTGACCCACTCGGAGACGAGGGACGTCCTCGGCCGGGCCATCGACAAGGTGCGCCACCGGGTCCTGGGTTAGGACCTACCATCGGGCGGTTGTCACCGCTCGCATTCACCCCACAGTCCCCGGGCATTCCGGCGCGCGTCCAGCTCACGCTCGAGCATCGTCCGGCTGTGCGCGCCGTTGGGTGGGATGACCAGCAGCCTGGCGTAGCCGCCGGCGAGCAGGTCGTCGTTGAAGCGACGCCCATCCGCCTCGACGAAGGCCAGGAGCCGCCCATAGGCGTCGCGCCGGACCCGGTCGAAGCTGAGTCGTACCGTGCGGCCCAGCAGGCGGGAGCGGGTGAAGCCCGCCGCCTCGGGACCGAAGCAGCCCACCGGGCGGCGGGGATGGACCGTCTCGGGCGTGTCCACCCCGAGGAGCCGCACCGTTTCCCGGCGCCCGCCGACGTCGATTCGGATCGTGTCGCCGTCGACGACCTCGATCACCCGCACCGGCCCGGCGGGATCGTGGCGCGCCACCCCCAGCCACCACCCCCCGAGCGAGGCGGCGGCCAGGACGGCCACGAGCCGGCTCGGGAGAGCCATGGCTCCGGAGTGTACCGAGGCCCTCGCCGGAGGCGGCCCGCCTCCCGCCCCGGGAGGACCGGGTAGTGCCCGGCCGGGCCCGGAGCTGGACCGTGCGGGCATTGGTGCTGATCCTGTCGGGTCTGGCCACCGGCGCCGCAGTGCTCGCCTTTTCCAGCCGCGGCGATCTGGAGCAGGCCCGGTCCCGGGTCGACACCGCCTGGGAGCAGCTCCGCCCTGGCCTCGACGATCGCTACCTGTCCCTGGGTGAGGCCGGCATCGCCGCCCGCGAGCGGCTGGGTGACGACCAGGGGCTCCTCGCCGATCTCGCCGGCGGGCTGGAGCAGTGGGAGGCCGCCGGCCAACGGCCCGTGGAAACCCAGGCCACCCTGGCCAACCGGCTGGAGGGATACGGGTCCCGGCTCCGGGCCATGGTCGAAGGGACCCCCCGGCTCCGATCGTCGGACGAGGTGACCGGCGCCCTGGCCGAGATGGACGAGTCCGATCCCGAGGCGGCCCGCGCCGGCTACAACCAGGCGGTGGCCGACTACGAGAACGTCCGGGGCGGCTTCCCCCGCCGGCTCGTCGCCGGCGCCCTCGGCTTCGATTCCCGCCGGACGGTCGAGTTCCCGACCTGAGGGCCGCGGTAGGTTCTGGCGCCATGAGACTGCTCGTGACCGGCGGCGCCGGATACATCGGGTCGGTGGTGGCCGCCCAGCTCATCGAGGCCGGCCACCAGGTGACGGTGGCCGACAACCTGTCGAAGGGCCACGACTGGGCCGTCCACCCGGAGGCCACCTTCGTGGAGGTGGACGTCCTCGACGCCCCCCGCCTGAACGAGGTGGTGGCCGGCGGCTTCGACGCCGTGCTCCACTTCGCCGCCCTCTCTCTGGTCGGCGAGTCGGTCACGGAGCCGGTGCGCTACTTCCGCACCAACGTGGGCGGGACCCTCAACCTCCTCGATGCCATGCGGGCGGCCGGGGTGGGCCGGCTGGTCTTCTCCTCCACCGCCGCCTGCTACGGCGAGCCCGAGCAGATCCCCATCCTCGAGCAGGCACCGGCCGTTCCCACCAACCCGTACGGCGCCTCCAAGGTGGCCGTCGACACGGCCATCGGCTTCGAGTGCGCGGCCAGCGGGCTGGGCGCGGTGAGCCTGCGGTACTTCAACGTGGCCGGCGCCTCCGGGCCCTACGGCGAGGTCCACGATCCCGAGACCCACCTCATCCCGCTCGTCCTCCGGGCCGCCGCCGGGCTGCGGGAGGGCATCCAGATCTACGGGACCGACTACCCCACCCCCGACGGCACCGCCGTCCGCGACTACATCCACGTCGAGGACCTGGCCCGGGCCCACCTGCTCGCCCTCGTTGCGTGCGCCGGAGGCGGCCACCGCATCTACAACCTGGGCAACGGGCAGGGCTTCTCCGTCCGCGAGGTGGTGGAGACCGCGCGGGCGGTGACCGGCGCGCCGATCCCGGCGACCGAAGTCGGCCGCCGGGCCGGCGATCCGGCGGTGCTGGTTGCCTCCAGTGACCTGATCAAGGCCGGGCTCGGTTGGGTCCCCGAGAAGCCGGGCCTGGACGAGATGATCGGCGACGCCTGGTCCTGGACGCAGGCCAACCTGCACCGGCACTAGCTCATCGTGCCGTCCAGCGTCACGTTCCCCTTGGTGGCCGGGGAGGTGACACAATCACCCTCGGTCGGCGTGAACACGAACGTTCCGGAGAAGTGCTCCCCCTCGAAGGTGCCGTTCACGAGCCCGCCCTTGAGGCCACCGAACTCGAAGGTGATGGTGTTCTTGGCGCTCTCCCCGTCGGTGGTGAGGGACTGGACGCCCCAGCCTTCGCCGCCGGCCGAGCAGCTGTCGCCATCCTTGGTGCCGTAGCGACCGTCGACGCCGATGGTCCCCTCGCCGCCGCCGTCGCAGCTGAACGTGCCGCTCTCCCCGTCGCTGTGGAACGTGCCGGACGACGGCTCGGAGCCGATGCCCGGTGAGAGGTCGATGTCCAATTCCGCCGTGCAGTGTGTTCCCTCTTGGGCCTGGACGGGAGCCGTAACCCCCGCCAGGATCATCGCCAGGACCAGAAACGGTGCTCTCCCTCGCATGTCTCCCCCCTTGGACTGACGCGATGCCGAGCGTAAGTTGTCGTTGACGGTTCCGTCTTCCGTACCAGTACGGAGCTCACCCGACGATCGGGAGACGGGGATCAGGGTGATCGCCGCGTCCGGCGGCGGCCCGGATGAACGCCGCGTCGTCGTCCACCAGGTCGGCGGGACGGCCCGGCACCCTCACGCGGGCGAAGACCTCGTCGAGGATCTCCGCCGCGATCGGTACCGCCTTGGGCATGGGCAGCGGCGGCCGGCCCAGCGCATCAGTCAGATCCAGGCCATGGACCACCGTCTCCACCACCCGGGTGGCGACGAACTCGTCCAGTCGCATGGGAGCGAAGAAGCCGGGTCCGATCGTGTCCGGTGGGTTGGTCCGGATGGCATCCATGGAGTTCTTGAACGTCTGGCGGACAGTGTCGAGCATGGTCGCCGGGGTGTGCCCGGCGGCATGGTCGACCACGTAGTCGTAGATCGCCGGTGCAACCTGGCTGCGGTCGGAGACGGAGATGCAGAAGCTGGCCCGGTCCCGACCGGGCGGGCCCTCCTGAGGCTCACCCACGAGCATGAGGGTCAGCCCCATGAAGACGTCGAAGTGCGCCGCCAGGGTCAGGACGTCCCATGGCGGCGTATCGGAAGTGGCGGGCCGCAGGAGTGTCGGGCGATCCCAGTCGTCATGCGACAGTCCAGAAAGCGTGTCTTCCAACTCCTGGAGACCCTCGGCCAGGGCCTCGACAATCTCGGTATGCGAGTGGATCCGTGCGGAGGTGGTCATGACATCCCCCCTAAAAGGCCATGCGGAAAACTCCGGGCCTTTGATCGGATCGTAAAGAACGGGTGACGGGAGAGCCTCCGTACCAATACGGATCCCGTGAGGGGAAAACCTCAATGACCGGGGCGGCCTTAGCCGGCGTCCCACCACATCGTGACGATCTGGCGAGGTCCGGGGGTGAAGAGGTCGTCGAGGGCGTCCGCCACCTCGGCGTCCCGCTCCGGCGTGAGGCACAACCGCTTGCGGGCGAAGGTCACCAGCTCCTGGGGGGGATGGGACTCCCAGCGACCGGGGGCCTCCCAGCGCTCGACCCCGGCGTCGAGATCCAGCTCGGTGATGACGGCGAGGGCGTCATCGGCCGTCGGTCCGGTGGGCCGGTCGAGGCCGTGGAAGCGGAGCCACAGCGGGTTGAGGTGAGCCTGGGGGTGGACGGCGGTGAGCTCCGCCACGACCCGCCGGCGGGCCTTGGCGGTGAGAGCGGCGACGAACGGCTCCAGGCCGGCGACGTTGTAGAAGACGTGGGCGCAGACGACGATGTCGGCCGGCTCCACCTTGCCGGCCACGTCGGGCCAGAGGCCCTCCACTTCGGCGTGGGTGATGCCCCGGCGGTCGGCCAGGCCGGCGAAGGCCTCGAGCATCCCGGCGCTCTGGTCGACGGCGGTGATGCTCCCCGCGGGCGGGGCGAGCGGCAGGCTGGCGGCGCCCCCGCCGGCGCCGACGTCGAGGACCGACCCTCCGTTGGGCAGCACCTCGAGGGCGTGGCGGGCCGTGGGCGACAGGGCGGCCTCGTGGGCCAGCGCCTCCTCGGCGGCCCGGGCGAAGAGGCCGGTGGGACAGCCCCAGGGCGTCTCGGGCGCGGCTTCGAGGATCTCGGCGGGGATGGCCCACCCGGCCAGCGCTTCGGCCCAGCGCCGGGCCGCCTCCCCCACGGTCACCGCAGGTCCTCGGGCAGCCGGGCCACGGTCCCGGCGAGGACGTCGTCGTAGGTGGGGCGCGTCAGGTTGAAGGTGGGGCCCATGCGGGCGAACATCGACCCGGCCAGGCGGAGGACGGGTTGGAGCAGCGCGGGGTCGACCCGCCCGTCGCGCCACACGTCGGTGGCGATGTGGGCCCGGAGGATCTCGCCCAGCACGAGGAAGCAGTTCCCGATCGGGACGACCTCGACCAGGCGGGTCTCGAAGGAGACCGGCGCCTCCCCCACCCGGGGTGGGCGGACCAGGTCGGAGGCCACGTGGGTCAGGCCGGCCCAGGCGAACTCGTTCTCTTCGGGCGGGAAGTTGGCCGCCGTGAGATTGAGCTGCTCGAGCAGGTCCTGACTGGCGATGTTGAGCACGAACTCGCCGGTGGCCTCCACGTTGGTCGTCGAGTCCTTGCGGCCCACGGACACGAACCCCACGACCGGCGGCTGGAGCGAGAACACCGTGGTGTAGGAGTGGGGCGCCACGTTGGGGACCCCGCCGGCCGACAGGGTCGAAACCCACGCCACCGGACGGGGCGCCACGGTGGCGTTCATGAGGTGGTAGGTGGCCTGCCAGCCCACCTCGGCCGGGTCGATCGTGACCCGTTCCCGGGGATCGGGTCGGGGCTCGTAGCCCGCCGCGTCGGAAGCGTCCGGCGGGCTCACGATCCGCGCCCATCCCGGTGGCCGGCGCTGAGGACACCCTTGACCGAGCGCCACGACAGGACCGACGCCACGCTGGCGGCGGACAGGACCCCGGCCAGGCTGGCGAACGACCCGATGGACAGGATCGAGCCGGCCGAGCCGACGGACGTGACGGACAGGACGGAGCCGATCGAGTTGATTGACAGCACCGAGCCGATGGAGTTGATCGAGAGCACGGAGGCGATCGAGTTGATCGAGAGCACCGAGCCGCGCCGGCGGACCGACGGGACCGGGTCGCTCACGCCGAGGCTCCGAGCATCGCTTCGTGGGCCCGTTCGATGCGGGCCACCTCGTCGACCGGCGCCACCCACCAGAAGGAGCGGAGCGTTTGCTTCCAGTCGGCGAGCAGGGCGGCGGCCAACGGTGAGCCGGTGTACTCACGATGGCGCTCGATCAGGAAGCGGAGCTCGTGCGACTTCGCCAGCTGCGGCCGCACGGCCTGGACGAGCTGGGGGTTGAGCCGGGTCCCGAGCAGGCCGTCGGGGTCGTACACGAAGGCCTCACCACCGGTCATGCCCGCTCCCAGGTTGTCGCCCACCGGACCCAGCACCACCACCGTACCGCCGGTCATGTACTCGCAGGCGTGGTCGCCGGTGCCCTCCACCACCGCGCTGGCACCGCTGTTGCGCACGCAGAAGCGCTCCCCCACCCGACCGCCGATGAACACCTGGCCGCCGGTGGCGCCGTAAAGGACGGTGTTGCCGGCCAGGACCGGCTCGCCGGCGTCGTCCGCCGGCGGGCGGATCACCACCCGACCCCCACCCATGCCCTTGCCGACGTAGTCGTTGGCCTCGCCGGTGAGCTCGAGGATCACCCCGTCGGCCAGGAAGGCTCCGAAGCTCTGGCCGGCGGTCCCGGTGAAGCGGGCCGTGACCAGGCCGGGCGGAAGCCCGTCGCCCCACTCCACGCCGATGGCGCCGCCGATGGTCGCCCCCACGGTGCGGTCGGAGTTGGTGATCTCGTAGTCGAGGGTGATCTCGTGGCCCTCCCAGAGGGTGTAGAAGGCGTCTTCGGCCAGGCGGTGGCCGAGCTCGCCCCGGGGCCGCTGGATGGGGACACCGGCCACGAACCGGCGGGGCGCCTCGGGGTCGGACGGTGGCACCAGGAGGGGTGACAGGTCAAGGGAGTCGGCCCGGGGGTCTCCGGTCCGGCGCTGGCGCAGGAGCTCCACCCGGCCGATGGCCTCGTCGATGGAACGCAGCCCGAGGTCGGCCAGGATGGTGCGGGTCTCCTCGGCGACGAAGTACAGGTAGGCGGCCACGCCCTCGGGTGTGCCGGTGAACTTGGCCCGCAGGTTGGGTCGCTGGGTGGCGATGCCGGTGGGGCAGGTGTCCTTGTGGCAGGCGCGGACCATGATGCAGCCCTCGGCCAGCATCACGGCCGTCCCGAAGGAGTACTCGTCGGCGCCCAGCAGGGCGGCGGCCACGATGTCCCGGCCGGTCTTCATGCCGCCGTCGACCCGGAGGCGGACCCGGTCGCGCAGCTCGTTCTCCACCAGGGCGGTCTGGGTCTCGGCCAGGCCGAGCTCCCAGGGCATGCCGGCGTGCTTGATGGACGACAGGGGCGACGCTCCCGTCCCCCCGTTGGCGCCCGAGATGTGGACGACGTCGGCCAGGGCCTTGACCACGCCGGCGGCGATGGTGCCCACCCCGTCCTCCGCCACCAGCTTGACGGAGACGTCGGCCATCGGGTTGACCTGCCTCAGGTCGTAGATGAGCTGAGCCAGGTCCTCGATGGAGTAGATGTCGTGGTGGGGCGGCGGGGAGATGAGCCCCACCCCGGGCTGGGTGTGGCGCAGCCGGGCGATCTCCCGCGACACCTTGTGGCCCGGGAGCTGGCCGCCCTCACCGGGCTTGGAGCCCTGGGCCATCTTGATGTTGAGCTCGTCGGCGAAGGCGCAGTACTCGGGGGTGACCCCGAAGCGGCCCGAGGCGATCTGCTTGATCCGGGAGTTGGTGTCGAGGGCACTGCCCCGGGTGCGGTAGCGGTGGCGGCTCTCGCCTCCCTCCCCGCAGTTGCTCCTCCCCCCGATGAGATTGAGGGCGGCGGCCAGGCACTCGTGGGCCTCCGCGGAGAGCGCTCCATGCGACATGGCCCCGGAGGAGAACCGGGCGGTGATGGCGTCCACCGGCTCCACGTCGTCGAGCGGGATGGGTGGGCCGGCGGCGACGAACTCCAACAGGTCGTGCAGCTCGGTGGTGGGCCGTTCGTTGACCAGCTCGGAAAACGCCTCGTAGAGGTCGGCCCGGCCCTGGGCGATGGCCCGCTGGAGAAGGTGGGCGGCGGCGATGTCCGCCGGGGAAGCGGCGGCCACCGGCCCCCGGTGGTCCTCCAACAAGATGACCTTGCTCTGCTCATGGCTCTTC
>JBOGFO010000133.1:0-7160 GCA_050743445.1 Acidimicrobiia bacterium | reverse complement strand
GGCCGGCTCTGCGCCCACGGAAGAGGCGAGCTCGGCGTGGCCGTGGGTCGGGGCGGTGAACCCCTCGGTTTCATGACCGGCGGCGTGGGATCCGGCGGGGTCGTGCCCGGCGGTGGCCGACCACGATGTCACCCCCGCCGAGGTCACCACCAGGGCGACGCTGCCGGCCACGAAGGCGTGGCGGACGGCGGGCCGGGCCAGCCATCCGCTCCCGCTCGTGGCCAGGGCGGTGGCCACCGAACCCAGCAGTCCGATCACCACCGCAGCCATCCCGGAGCCCAGGAGCACGTGGCCGGGGTTGTCGGTGGCGAACAGCCCTTCCCGACCGGCCAGGGTGGGGTCGGCGGCGTGGAGGACGGCGTCCCAGGTCAGTCCGAGGAGGAGCAGAACGACTCCGAAGAGCCCGAGTGCGAGGAAGAGACCCAGTCGCTTGGTCATCGGTGACCTCCGTGGGATGGGGGTCCGGGGTGCCCCAGGGTGGTTTGCCCAGATTTAGTTGGTTCGTACAAGTATGTTCTAATTCAGTTGCTTCGTACACACAAGGGAACAGATGCTCCGCATGCTCCGACCAGACGATCCGACGCTCATCAAGGTGGACGAGGCCCTTCTCACCCTGGGCCGTCCCGCTCACCTGCGGCGGGTCGGCGAACGGGTCCGGGCCGGAGCCGGGATCTCCCTCGACCGGGCCGCCTATCCCTTACTCCGGGGCATCGCCGAGTGTGGACCAGTGCGGCTTTCCGATCTCGCCGCCCGCCTCGGGGTCCAGGTGTCGACGGCCAGTCGCCAGGTCAAGGACCTGGAGGACGCCGGCCTGGTGGAGCGCACCAGCGACCCCAAGGACGGCCGGGTCAGCATGCTGGCGCTGGCCCCGGCGGGCAAGGAAGCGCTGAAGAAGCTGCGGGACTCGTGGCGCCGGGCGCTGGTGGACATCCTCGAGGACTGGCCCGATGCCGACCGGGAGGCGCTGGGCACCCTCCTCGGCCGACTGGCCGCCGACATGGTCACCTACGGCAAGGGCGGCTGACGGGCCCGGTCAAGATGGCGTCGCCGGCGAGCGGCTGCCAAGCTGGAAGGGCTTACCAGGCAAGGGGGAGTGCCATGCGCTGGGCCGTCATCCGGCTGGTCGTCGCCATCTCGGCGCTGACCTGTGGTGTCCTGCCGGCGGTGCCCGCGGGGTCCGGTCCGGCCGGCACCGGTGAACCCGTACCCGGCGTCACCGCTCCCGGCTACGACGTCCGCTATCTGGCGGAGCCCAACCCCCTGAGCATCACCGACGGACTGTCCCTCGACGGCAAGGGGGGCCTGTACATCTGCCTGGCGCTCACCAACGGGATCGTCCGCATGGACCTGGCCACTCACGAGCTCACCGTCATCGCCGGCGAGTTCGACGCCGAACCGCTGGTGCCCGACGACATCACCGTGGGGCTCGACAACGCCGTCGTGCACCCCGACGGCGAGATCTGGGTCACAAACTTCAACCGGGGCGGACTGCGGCGGGTGAACGTGGCCACCGGCACCCTCGATCCCGTCCTGCCCGACCGGCCCCTGACGCTGCCGTTCTCGCTGAGCGAGGCGCCGGACGGGTCGATCCTGGTGGGTGACTTCACCTCCGTCAACCGGGTGCGGGACGGCCAGTCCACCCGGCTCAGCCGGCTGCTGAACCCCGACAACCTCCAGCTGCTCAGCCCCGGCGCCGTCCAGATCGGCTCGGACGTGTACCTGAGCGACGTCCTCCCGCCCAGGGGCCGCATCTTCCGCCTGGACACCAGGACCGGGAAGCGGGAGCCGGTGGCGAGCGGCTTCGGCATCCCCTGGACCGTGCGGGAGGGAGCGGGCGGTCGCCTGCTGGTGGCGGACCAGGCCTTGGGTGCCGTGTTCGAGGTCGACCCCGGCACCGGGTCCAAGACGCCCGTGGTCACGGGTCTCGTCAGCCCGTCAGGGCTCGCCTACGACCCGGCCCGGGGCGTGGTCTACGTCTCCGACACCGGCGGCGGCCGGGTGCTGGCCGTCGACCTCGCCTCCCGGCTGGCCGTCGTCGTCGCCTCCGGGCTCGACGGGCCCGAGGGCGTGGCCGTCGACCGGGACGGCACCCTGCTGGTGGTCGAGGGCGCGGCCGGCCGGCTGATGCGGGTCGATCCCGCCAGCGGGGCGCGGACCGAGGTGGCGAGCGGGCTACCCACAAAGACGACGGGCTTCGGCCTGCCGCTCATGAACTACTCGTCCGACGTCATCGTGCGGGCCGACGGCGGAATTGTGGTGAGCGGCCCCGCCGACGCCAGCCTGATCGAGCTGCGCCGGCGATAGCCGTCAGCGCGTCGGGGGACGAACACCGACCACGACGAAACGCTCGACGTCGGTGATGTGGCCTCCGGTGTGAGCGACGACGGTGAGGACCGGGTCGGTGGCGCCGTCGACGGTGACCGTCCGCGCCCAGGGGGAGTCTTCGCCGCCATCGGCGCCGCAGCAGGGGGACTCCCCCAGCGGGTCGGGTGTCGACGGCTGGCGAACCTGGACATGGATGCTCTCGTCCACGCCGGTGATCCGGCCGGCGACCTCGAGCGGCGAACTGACGGTCGCACCCGCCTCCGGGGCGGTGATGCTGAAGTACTCGTCCTCGGCCGTGCCCACCACCTCCCAGGGCGCCGTGGCGCCCTCGCCCAGCCGGAGGAGGCGGATGCGGGCGGCCGGGAAGGCGCGCTGGCCCTCCTCCTCGCTCCGGTAGCCGACGGTGACGACGGCCTCGTCGCCGGTCACCTCGGCGTCGACGACCTGGTCGATGGCGGTGAACCCGAGGTACCCGGTCGTGAAGGCGAGCGCCGTCGCCTCGGGGTCGGCGTGCCAGGGCGAGTGGCCCTCGGGCTCGCTTTCCTCCTGCCACTGGCGGGCTTCGTCCACGGTCCGGAAGGGCCACAGCAGAGGCGGCGTGTCCGGTGCGGGCGCCACCATCGCCGGCGGGGTGTCGGCCGGACGGGTCACGACCCGCTGGCCCCCGTCGTTGAGGGCGCCGACGGCCAGCACGACCACCGAGGCGGCCGCCACCAGGCCGAGACCGGTGAACCCGCCCCTCCGCCACCGGTTCCGGCGGCCGATGCGGGCGGCGTCGGCCTCCACCTCGGCCCACCGGTCGGGCGGTTTCGGGACGGAGGCGGCGTGGTCCTCGAGGGCGTTGCGCAGGCGGTCTTCGGTGTTCATCGGTTCGGCTCCTTGAGGCGTTCCTCCAGCGCGGCCAGACCCCGGTGGACGTGGGTCTTGACCGAGCCGGGCGAGATGCCGAGGGTGGCGGCGATCTCGGCTTCGGAGAGGTCGAGGTAGTAGCGGAGGGCGAGGCACTCCTTCTGGCGCCCGGGCAATGAGCACAGGGCGGCAATCACCCGGCGGTGCTCCTCGGCCTCCAGGGCCGCCGCCTCCGCCGACCGGCCCTCGCCCGGCGGGCGGAGCGGGGTGCGCCCCACCACCCGGAGGTGGCGCAGCCGGGACCGGGCTCCGTTGAGCACGGCGCTGCGCAGGTAGGAAAGGGCCCGCTCGGGGTCCCGCAGCCGGTCCCCGGCGAGGTGGGTGCGCACGAAGGCGTCGTGCACCACCTCTTCCGCCTCGTCTCCCACCAGCAGGGCGGCGAGGCGCAACAGGGGCAGCCGGTGCTCCCGGTAGAGGTCGCGCAGGTCGACGCCCGGCGCCCCCTTCCATCCCGCTGTCCCTTCTGGCGCAACCACCACGCTCATCATCACGGCAACTGACGCCTGGCAGCGGTTTTTGGTTGACAGACCCAGCGGTCTTGGTTGACAGATCCCGGAAAACCTCCGGCGCGACCGGCGCGACCGCAGCCCGGCTGCCAGGCTGGTTGGAATGCATCGGTTCACCGGCCTGCTCCTCGTCCTCGCCCTCGCCGGCCCGGCCCTGGTCCCGTTGGGAGACCGGCCCGCCGGCGGCGCCGCCGGGCCGGACCGTGGCTATCCCCCGACCCGGGCCGAGGACGTGGTGGAGGAGATCCACGGCGTCCCGGTGGCAGACCCCTACCGGTGGCTGGAGGACGCGTCATCGGACGAGGTCCAGGCCTGGATGAAGCACCAGAACGGCTTCGCCCGCACCGAGCTCGACGGGCTCAGCGGCCGGGAGGAGCTGGCCCGGCGCCTCCGCCAGCTGCTCTACGTCGAGACGGCGTCCATCCCGGAACGGCACGGGGACCGGTCCTTCTTCACCCGCCGCCGGGCCGACCAGGAGAAGGCGGCCCTGTACTGGCGGGAGGGAGACGACGGGCCCGAGCAGGTCCTCCTCGATCCCAACACCCTGGCCGAGGACGGCAGCGTCTCCCTGGGCGACTGGAGCCCCTCCCTCGACGGGACGACCCTGGCCTACGCCCTCAGCCGCAACAACGCCGACGAAGCCACCCTCCACGTGATGGACGTGGCCAGCGGCCGGGTGAGCGACATCGACCGGATCGAGGGCGCCAAGTACGCCCACCCGTCATGGACCCCGGCGGGCGACGGCTTCTACTACGTCTGGCTCCCCTCCGATCCGTCCATCCCGGTGTCGGAACGGCCCGGCTTCGCCGAGGTGCGGTTCCACGCCCTCGGCACCGACCCGGCGCACGACCCGCTGATCCGGGAGCGCACCGGCAACCCGGAGCAGTTCGTGTGGACCGGCCTATCCCGGGACGGGCACTGGCTGTTCTACGGGACGACGAGCTACGTCCGCGACGAGATCTTCTACCGGGACATGCGCGAGCCCGGCGCGCCGTGGCGGACGCTGGTGGCCGGGGTGGAGGCGGGCTTCACCGTCGAGGCCTGGGAGGACCGTTTCTACGTCTTCACCAACGACGGCGCGCCGCGGTGGCGGGTGTTCCGGGTCGACCCGGCCGCACCCGACCGCGACGACTGGACGGAGATCGTCCCCGAGGCCGGCCACCTCCTGGAGAGGGTCTCCGTGGTCGGCGGGCGGCTGGCCCTCACCTACCTGCGGGACGCAGCCAGCGAGATCGAGATCCGAAACCTCGACGGCGAGAAGTTGCGGGACGTGGCCCTGCCCGGAATCGGGGTCTCGGGGGGCCTCCGCGGCAATCCCGAAGACGACGAGGCGTTCTACTCCTTCGACTCTTTCACCACGCCGCCGGAGATCTACCGCACGTCCATCGAGACCGGCGTCACCGAGCGGTGGTTCCGGACGCCGGTGCCGGTCGACCCCAGCGCCTACGAGGTCACCCAGGTCTTCTACTCCTCCAAGGACGGCACCCGGGTCCCGATGTTCCTGGTGCAGCGCAAGGAACTGCCCCGGGACGGGTCGACGCCATTCATCCTCAACGGCTACGGCGGCTTCTCGGTGAACATGAAGCCCGGCTTCCGGGCGACGCTCTACCCCTGGCTGGAGGCCGGCGGCGGGTTCGCCCTCGCCAACCTCCGGGGTGGGTCGGAGTACGGCGAGGAGTGGCACCGGGCCGGCATGCTCGGCAACAAGCAGAACGTCTTCGACGACTTCATCGCCGCCGCCGAGCACCTGGTGGCGGAGGGGTACACGACCCCGTCCCGGCTCGGCATCATGGGCGGCTCGAACGGTGGCCTGCTGGTCGGCGCCGCCCTCACGCAGCGGCCCGACCTGTTCCGGGCCGCCGTCTGCTCGGTCCCGCTCCTCGACATGGTGCGCTACCACCGCTTCGGCAGCGGCCGCACCTGGGTGTCGGAATACGGCTCGGCCGAGCGCAAGGAGGACTTCGGCTGGCTCCACGCCTACTCGCCCTATCACCGGGTGACGGACGGCGTGGCCTACCCGGCGGTGCTCTTCGCCTCGTCGGACTCCGACGATCGGGTCGATCCCCTGCACGCCCGCAAGATGGCGGCCCTGCTCCAGGCGGCCAGCACCGGCGGCCCCGTCCTGCTCCGCATCGAGCCCAACGCCGGCCACGGCGGCGCCGACCTGGTGCGCAGCACGGTCGAGCTGTACACCGACTCCTACGCCTTCCTGTTCGACCAGCTCGGCCATGGCGTACGACCCTGACCGGCTCCCCGACGAGGTGCTGACCTTCCTGGCGGAGCGCCACCTGGCCCTGCTCACCACCACCGGGCGGGACGGCCGTCCGCATGTGACCGCCGTCGGCTTCACCTACGACCCGACCGAACGGCGGGTGCGGATCATCACCTCCGGGGAGAGCCAGAAGGCGGTCAACGCCCGGCGCGGCGGCCGGGCTGCCGTGGGCCAGGTCGACGGCGCCCGCTGGCTGTCCCTCGAGGGGCCGGTCGAGGTGAGCAACGATCCCGACCGGGTGGCGCGGGCGGTCGCCGACTACACGGGCCGCTACCGCGTGCCCCGCGAGAACCCGAGGCGGGTGGCTGTGGAGATCACCATCGAGCGGATCCTCGGCCGCGCCTGACCGCTTCGAATCTGTGGACGGATATTCCGGTGGGCCGGACAAATCGGTCCACGGAAGGGCCGAGGGGCGAGCCCCCGCTGATCACCGGGTCCGGTGATGAGGTCCGGGTCCGGCGCCGCTCGTGGGGGCGCCGGATCCCGGCCTCAGGCCTAGCGGATGTGCACCCCGGAGATGGCCCGGCTGATCACGAGCTGCTGGATCTGCTCGGTGCCCTCGAAGAGGTCGTAGATCTCGAACTGGCGTTCGCCGAGGTCCGTAAATGTGTCCTGACCAGGGACGATGTTCCGGAGCGGTCCGGCGAAATCCGGGGTCGTTCGCCCAGTTGTAGGGATGAAAGTAGGGATGGGCCTCCGGAGCGTCGGCCGCAGACTCCCTCGGACCGGGCGTTCAGACGGTATCGCGGTGAAAACGGGTCCGCTCGATTTGGACGATGCCTCACGAGAGCCATGAGGACTGCCGGATCGGGTCCTCGGGATCACCGGCGACCGGAGCGTCCCGAAGTCGGATCGAGGGTGTCCAGGAAAGTACACAATTATCGTTTCCCCAGGTCAGCGTCAGTGCGTATCGTTTTCCCAGGTCAGCCTCTGTACGTTTGTGGACGGCGGCGGATGTGCCATGGATGTGCCATCGGCACGGCCGACGGGCCGCGGGTCGTCCGCCAAAGTGCCGAACGTTCCTTCTGCGCCCCTACCTCTTGACCCCCAGGCAGCCAACCGCTCGGCGCCTGTGGCTGTCGGTCAAGACCCACGTCTCCTCGCTGGTGCGCAAGCCCAACTCTCCCGCCGCTACGAGCTCACCCTCT
>JBOGFO010000132.1:0-2529 GCA_050743445.1 Acidimicrobiia bacterium | reverse complement strand
GCGGTCGCCTGGTACGCCGACGAAGGCCGGATCGTCACCGCCTCCACCCGCAACGAGGCCCTCGACGCCATCGTCGACGCCTGGGCCACCGACCTGGCCGCCGGGCGGGAGACCGCAATGTACGCCTGGCGCCGAGCCAACGTCGAGGAACTCAACCGCCGGGCCCGGGCCCGCATGGCCGCCGACGGGCTCTTGTCGGGACCGGAACTGACAGCTCCGGGCGGCCGCCGCTACGCCGCCGGAGACCGCATCGTCACCCTCGCCCCCGGCGCCGACGGCCGGCTGGTCACGAGCGAACGGGGGCGGATCCTGGCGGTTGACCCCGGCGCGGGCACCTTCACGGCCCGCATGGACGACGGCCGCATCCAGCCCTTCGCCCCCGAAGAAACGACCGCTGACCGGCTGGCCCTCGGGTATGCCGTGACCGTCCACCGCTCCCAGGGCACCACCGTGGACACCGCCCACCGCTACGAAGACGGCGGCGGCCGGGAACTCGCCTACGTGGCCACGAGCCGGGCCCGGCACGCATCCCACGTCTACGTCGTCGCCGACAACCGCGACCAGGCCGTCGAAGACCTCGTCCGTGACTGGTCAGCCGAACGCAGACCCCGCTGGGCCATCGACTCCGGCACCCCCGCCTCCGAGTTTCCCCCGCGTCGCGCCCATCCCCCGCTCCCGCCGGAATCGGCCCTACGCCTCGCCCGGCTCCGAGCGGAGCGAGAAGCGGTGGCCGCCGCCATCCCGCCGGATCCCCGGCCGCTCCTACACAGTGTCGAGACCCGGCTAGCGGACCTCCGCCAAGCCCTCGTGGAACTCGGGAGCGGACGCGGCCGCTACGCCGACACCCCGGAAGGTGAGGCCGCCCAGGCACTCACCCAGGCGCAATATCGCCGCCGCCAGGCGGAGACCTTCGATGCCAGACATGGACTGGCGGAGCCGGCGCCACTGGCGGCGCAGCGCCAAGGCCTCGGCCGCAGACGAGGCGCCCGCACAGGAGCGATTCGTGCGTGCGTCGGGCCCCGAGAGGGAACGGCTGGAGGGCAAGATCAGCACCCTCGAAGAGGGCCGACACGAACTCCTCCGCCAGGTCGATGATCGAGACGACTGGCTCTCAACACACCCCGAGGCCCAACGGCGCCTCGACCACCTCGACCTTGAGATCGACCGTGCAACTCCAAGACCGGACCACGGGCTCGACCATGGTCTTGCTCCCGAACTCCAACCGCTCGCCCAGGTCCGGCAGCCGGAGTTGGGAGCCGGGCTCGATCTCGGACTGTAGTGACCACCCGAAGCCCCTTGGGGAGAAGCGACTTTCGCGCACGCAGTCTGGGGCGTGCATTCACACGCCAACGTTTCCGGGCCCCGACATGCACCCCGATTGGGCGACCTCTGCTTCGGCGAGTGACTGAGCGCAGAGGGCGGGTCACTGCCGATCGGCTGCCGCCTGATCCGTCGGTCTGTGTTCCCTGCTGGAGTCCGTGGACCTGCGTCGCCCGCAAGTTCGCGACCGTCGAACCACGCGGGAGGGACGTGCCCTCCCTATGGGTAGTCGAAGAGCTGGTTGAAGCCCAAGGCCAGCTCGGGGTGCTCGCCGCCGGTGCTCAGCAGTCCGAGCGCCACCGCCGCCACGGGATTCAGCCGGCCGCTGCCCACCAAGAGGAAGGCGACTGGATCGGCGGAGATCGTGCCGTCTACCGGGCCGGAATCCGCCGGTTCGACCCGGTACAGCCCGTCGATGAAGCGGGCGGTGAAGGCGGGGCCACCGCGGAGTTCGATCCCGAAGCCGGCGTTGAGTCCCTTCGCCCTCTCCTCGTTGACCACCAGCCCGAAGGCTGGACCGTACCCGTTGAGCACGATCAGGGCGTGGAGCGAGTCGATGGGCCACGGGTAGCCGACCGCGGTGGCCATGTCGTAACCGTGAAGAACGAGCTCGGCCAGCTCCACGCCAGCGAGCTCGGCCAGACTGAGCTTCAGACCGCAGTGCCACGTGACCTCCACGTCCCCCGACCGGCCGGCGGTGGCCTCCAGGAAGCGGTCGACGGCGTCGAGGACCAGCCGGGCCAGCTTGTCCGGGTCGGTCTCGGGCACGTCGGCGATGCGCCGCAGGTTGTCGGCGGCCACCTGGGCCTTCTCAACGCTGAGCCGGGTTGACGGCATGCCGGCGGCGACGTCGGCGTTGACGGCGCTGAAGTTCACCAGGTGGACGGCCGCCTGCCGCACTGTCCACTCCGCCCCGGGAATCGGGATGTCGGAGTTCCTTGCTGAGCACAGCAGTGCGGCCACGTCGGCGCCGACGGCGGCGATGGCGGAACGGCCGGCTTCGAGGATGCTCGTGGGGTCCATGGTCTCTCCCTCCTTGTCGCCCCGAGCATGCGGGGCGCTCCTCGCGCCGGCCTCGCGTCCTGCTCGCGCGAGGGAAACCTGCCTGTTCGCCCGCCAGGGCCGACAGTACGCTCCGGCACGAGAGGGAGGCGAAGAGAAGGATGAGCGCGGACGGACAGGTTGAGTTCCGCCTCCTCGGCCCCTTCG
>JBOGFO010000131.1:0-3791 GCA_050743445.1 Acidimicrobiia bacterium | reverse complement strand
ATTGGATAGTCATGGACGAGATCAAGCGCGATGGTCTCTACAACAAGCTGTGGCAGAGCTTTGCCGTGCTCACCGACACTCGGACGGTGGGCGTCATGGGTGACCAACGGACCTACCAACATGTGGTGGCACTGCGGGCGGTGACCAGCGATGACGCCATGACCGCCGACTGGGCCCGCCTGCCCCACGACCTGCTGGAGCGGATCTCCTCGTGGCTCATCAACGAGGTCCCCGGCGTCAACCGGGTGGCCTACGACATCACCTCCAAGCCCCCCGGCACCATCGAATGGGAGTGACGGGGGCTTAACCCTCGTCTTCGGTCTCGGTGTCAGGTTCGACCTCCACGCCCGCGGCCGCCAGGCGCTCCAGCAGCCGGTCACGGACGGACATGCCCGGCTCCCGGGCTTTTCCTCCGGTGACCCTCCAGCCGTGGCGGGCGGAATAGAGGAGGGGCGGGTCCCCCAGGCGCCCGGGCGAGGTGTCCGTCACCCGGGCGAAGAAGAGGTCGTGGTCGGCCATGGGCTTGCGCTCAAAGATCTCGGCCCGGAGCCAGGACAGGGCGTCGGGCACCACCGGCAGGCCGCCCCAGTCCTCCAGGTACTCGGTGGCGATCCGGCGGAAGCGCCGCCCCGGGTAGGAGAAGTACTGGCCGATGTCGACCTGGTCGGCGCCCAGTACTGAAACGGCGAAGACCCCCGATGCCACCAGCAGCGGATGGGTGTCGTGCTTCGGCGACACCGAGGCCATGATGATCGGCTCCTCGAAGGCGACCTGGGTCACCCAATGGGAGCAGTAGGCCCGCACCACGCCGTCGTGGGCGGCGCCCACCACCTGGACGCCCTTGATCATCTGGCCGATGGCCCGCTTCGTCGTCGGATCGATCACCGATGCCAAGCTTTACCGTGTTTATGGCTCTTCGCCTGGCGGCTCATCGCGGTGCGACCGGGGGCCCCTGCCCCAGTCGCCAGTCCCTGCTGCGCAGGTCCTGATGCGAGCCCTGATCCAGCGGGTTGCCTGCGCGAAGGTGACCGTTGACGGAGAGATCACGGGAGAGATCGGCCCGGGCCTGTGCGTGCTCGTGGGGGTGACCCACACCGATACGGAGGCCACCGCCGACAAGCTCGCCGGTCGCCTGTGGACCCTGCGGGTCTTCGACGACGAGGGCGGTTTCATGAACCGGCCGGTGTCCGAGGCCGGCGGGGCGCTCCTGGTGGTGAGCCAGTTCACGCTCTACGGCGACACCCGCAAGGGCCGCCGGCCGTCATGGGCGGCGGCGGCCCGGCCGGAACAGGCCGAGCCGCTGGTCGAGCGCCTGGTGGGGACGCTGCGGGGTCTGGGAGCCACCGTCGCTACCGGACGCTTCGGTGCCCATATGCACGTCGAGCTCCTGAACGACGGCCCGGTCACGGTGACCGTGGACGCTTGAGAGCCACCGCTGTGCGTGGCAAAGTTTGCCGTTGAGATCGGCGGTGAGTGGGAAGGCGGAGCGCTGGGAATGCGGTGCCGCTACCCTACGAACGTCCTCCACACAGGAGCGTGATGGAACGCATCGACTCGTGCCACAGCGTCTGGCTCTTCGATACCGAGCGCATGCGCTTCCGGCGGATTCCCAAGGGTACGGACGTCGATACCCCCCCGCTGGAGAGCGATTGGGAGCCCTATTACGGGCTGGAGATCGCCCCTGAATCCGGTGCCTTCGCGGTTGCTCTCAACGAGAGCCGCACCCGGCTGCTGCGCTCCTGGCGCCACGTCAACCCCTGCGAGCACTGCGGGTCGCCGGCCGAGGTGGACGTGACCGGCGAGGTGTCGCTGCTGCCGTCCGACCAGTAGCCCAGGTGTGACGCCCGCCGTCGTCACCGTCGACGGGTCCCCCCTCTCGGTCGCCGACGTCGTCGCCGTCGCCCGGGGCCGTGTCCCGGTGGAGGTGGGTCCGGGGGTGGCGGCCCGCATGGCGCCCGCCCGTGACCTGGTGGAGCGGATCGTGGCTGAGGGGGCCACCGTGTACGGCATCACCACCGGCTTCGGCGCCCTGGCTTCGGTGCGGGTGTCGCCGGCCGAGGCCCGCCAGTTGCAGCAGTCGCTGGTCCTGTCCCACGCCGCCGGCATGGGGCCGGCGATCGAGCCCGAGGTCGTCCGGGCCATGATGCTCCTCCGGGCCCGGACCCTGGCGGCCGGCCTGTCCGGGGTCCGTCCGGCGCTGGTCGAGGCCCTCGTCGCCCTCCTCGGGGCCGGCATCACCCCGGTGGTGCCCGAACTCGGCAGCCTGGGCGCGTCCGGTGACCTCGCCCCCCTGGCCCACATCGGTGCGGTGCTCTGCGGCGCCGGAGAGGCGACCGACGCCGACGGGCGGCTCCTGAGCGGACCGGAGGCGCTGGCCACCGCCGGGCTGTCACCGGTGGTGCTCGAGGCCAAGGAGGGTCTGGCGCTTCTCAACGGCACCGAGGGGATGCTCGCCCACCTCTGCCTGGCCATGGCCGATCTCGACCGCCTGCTCCGCACCGCCGACGTGGCCTGCGCCATGACCGTCGAAGCCCTGCTCGGAACCGACGCCGCCTACGCGCCCGAGCTCCACGAGATCCGGCCCCATCCCGGGCAGTTGACGAGTGCCGCCAACCTGCGGCGGCTGCTGGCGGGCTCGGCCATCGTGGCCAGCCACGGGCCCGGGAAATCGGGGGACACCCCCGGGCCCCCGGCGGATCATGCCGTGCAGGACGCCTACTCCCTGCGGTGCGCGCCCCAGGTTCACGGGGCCGCCCGCGACGTCGCGGCCCACGCCCGGGGCGTGGTCGAACGGGAGCTGGAGTCCGTCACCGACAACCCGGTGGTGCTCATCGGGCTCGGCGGCGACGGTCGGGTGGAATCGACGGGCAACTTCCATGGCCAGCCCCTGGCCTTCGCCGCCGATTTCTGTGCCATCGCCCTGGCCGACCTGGCCGCCATCTCCGAGCGCCGCACCGACCGGCTCATGGATCCGGCCCGGTCCCAGGGCCTGCCCGCCTTCCTGGCCGTCGACGCCGGGGTGAACTCGGGGTTCATGTTGGCCCACTACACCGCCGCCGCCGCCGTGAACCGCCTGAGGACGTTCGCCGCGCCGGCGTCGGTCGACTCCATCTCCACCAGCGGCGGCCAGGAGGACCACGTCTCGATGGGCTGGAACGCGGCCCGGAAGTTGTTCGGGTCGTTGCGGGACGCCGCCCGGGTGCTCGCCGTCGAGATCCTCTGTGCCGGCCAGGCCCTCGAGCTCCGGGGGTCGGGTGACGGCGACACGTCGCTGGCGCCCTCGGCGGAGACCACCGCCGTCCTCGCCCGCCTGCGGGTCGACGTCCCGCCCCTGCCCGTCGACCGCTTCCTGGCCCCCGATCTGGCCGCCGCCGAGCGCCTGGTGTGGGGCGGGGACCTGCTGCCCGACTGGCTGCGGTAGTCGTAGTCTCCTTGCCGTGACCAGGGCGGAGATGCCCGGCCTGCGCTGCCGGGGTTGGCTGCAGGAGGCGGCGCTCCGCTGCCTGGAGAACAACCTCCATCCCGACGTGGCCGAGGACCCCGACCAGCTCATCGTGTACGGCGGCCGGGGCAAGGCCGCCCGGGACCCGGCGTCGCTGGCCGCCATCCGCCGGACGCTCGTCACCCTGGCCGATGACGAGACGCTGCTGGTCCAATCGGGCAAGCCGGTGGGGGTCATCACCACCCACCCCTTCGCCCCCCGGGTGCTGATCGCCAACTCCCTGCTGGTGCCGGAGTGGGCCACCTGGGAGGAGTTCTGGCGCCTGGAGGCCATGGGCCTGACCATGTAC
>JBOGFO010000130.1:0-7093 GCA_050743445.1 Acidimicrobiia bacterium | reverse complement strand
TCACTACATCGGTACCGAGCATCTCCTGCTCGGCCTTCTCGATGAACCGGATGGCATCGCCGCCCAGGTCCTTGCCGAGCTCGGTGTGACTGATGCAGTCCGGGACCGTCTGCACGAAATTATGCGTTCACCCGGCTACAACACCCGGATGCCCTTTCCCGGCCGTGGTGCTGCGTGAAACTGGCGCTTTTGCCGCGGGCCGGTCGTAGCAGTGCTCCTCGTTTTGCCGCTGCAGCCTTTGGGTGGGCCGTTTCTCTCGCCAAGGGGCGCGGTCAGCGGGGTTGGGCGAGGAGGAACCACCGGCAAGGAGCATGGTCCCTCCGCGAGGACTAGGTTTTCTGCCAGATCGACCCGAGGACCATGAAGGGCAGCTCTACGTGGTCGTGGGTTTGGGACCCGGCGCCCCACCGTCAGGTAAGCGCTGACCGTCAGAGGTAGGAGCCATGTCTCCTCCTGAGCCTCACCTCCGTGCCCATGACGCCGTGCGCGACGGTGTTGCCCGGAGTTCGCCGTGGTCGCCTTGAGCGGACTTGCCCTGATCCATCTGCTCGCCACCCCGGGGGAACTGGAAGAGATTCCTTACCAGGGCTGGTTGTTCATCGGCCTCGTCGTTGCCCTGCTGGCCTCGGCCGCGGTGCTGGTGGGGACGAGCGACGACCGGGTGTGGCCGGCCGCTGGCGGGCTGGCGGCGCTGGTCATGTTCGGTTATGTCCTCAGTCGCACGATCGGCCTCCCCCAGGCCGAGGAAGACGTCGGCCACTGGACGAAACCGCTGGGTCTGGCCTCCCTGTTCGTCGAGGGGTGCCTCGTCGTCCTCAGCGCCGGGGTGCTACTGATCCGCAAGCGTGAGCGTTCCGTGGTCGCTCAGGCCTCGGATGGGACCGGACCGGGCTCGAGATGGTGGATGTGGTGCTCAGCACCCCGGACGAGGGGGAGCGGTGATGGCGACTTTGGGTAGCCGGTTGGAGAAGGCCCCGGTGGGTGGCGGTGTGGTGGCGGGCCTGGTGACCGCCTTGTGTTGTGGGGGGCTTCCGCTGTTCGCCTCGATCGGGCTCGGCGCCGGTTTCGCCGGGCTTCGGCTCTGGCGTTTCCTCCCGGCGTTGCTGGTGGCGGGGACGATGCTCATCGTGGGCGTCAACTGGCTCTATTACCGAAGCAAGGCGCAGCACTCCCCGGGTCGGCAGTTCCGGCGGGCGATGTTCGTGAGCGCCGGTGTGGGGCTCGCCGTCATGACGGCCGGGGTCTGGTTCTTCGACTGGCTCGAGACCGCCGTCCACGACGACGTCGAGCACGCCTTTGAGGAGGCAGGAGTCGAGGAGGAGTCGGCCGCCACCCGGACTCGAGGGCTGTTCCTGGCCGGGGCCGCCTTCCCGGCCGGGCTGGGCCTGCTCGCCGCTCTTCCCTTCCCGTCCGGTACGACCAGCCCCCCGAAGCGACGACACAGAAAGGAATCGAGTCCCATGGAGAGCGGAGACATCAAGGAAGTGGTGAAGCGCCGCTACGGCGCGTTCGCCGAGACCGGCGGGCACCGCGAAGAGTGCTGCGCCATGCAGGCGTCCACCTCGAGTTTCGCCGTCGAGCATGGCCTCTACAGCGCCGAGCAGCTGGCCGTGGTACCCGACGGCGCCCTCGACCTCTCTCGGGGGTGTGGCAACCCCACCGGCTTCGCCGCGCTGGCCCCGGGTGAGGCGGTCGTCGACTTCGGCTGCGGGGGCGGCATCGACGTGATCCTCGCCGCCCACCAGGTCGGCTCCGACGGGCGGGTGGTGGGGGTGGACTCCGCCCCCCCGATGATCGAACGAGCGAAAGAGAATGTGGCCAAGGCGGGCCTGGACGACCACGTGGTCGACTTCCGGTTGGCGGACCTGGCCGAGACGGGACTGCCCGACGGCGGCGCCGACGTGGTGATCTCCAACTGCGTGATCAACCTCTCTCCCGACAAGGGCGCCGTCTACCGGGAGGCCGCCCGGATCTTGCGGCCCGGCGGGCGACTGGCCATCTCCGACGTCATCTTGAGCGAACCGATAGCCGTCGAGCTCCAAGCCCGCTTCGCGTCGGACTGGGTGGGGTGCATGGGCGGCGCCGTCCCCGAAGCCGACTACCTCCAGATCCTCCGCCGGGCCGGCTTCACCGACATCGAGGTGGTCTCCCAACATCACCTGGCCGACGAGGAACTGCAGGCCATGTCCCGCTGCCCGGGCCCCAACTTCACCCCGCCCGTCGCCGAAGACGACCTTGCCGCCGTCGAGGGCAAGGTCGTCAGCATCAAGTTCAAGGCACGCAAGGGCGCGTGATCAACCAGCCAGCCGGTCACTATGGCCACGGCCGCCCCGGCGGCGACCAAGAGGAGAGCTGCCCCGAACCCGAAGGCGACCCCAGGCAAGAAGGGTTGAGGACATTCAGTGGAGTCACTGTGAGGGTCACCCCCGGCGCGTCGAGCGGGGGGTGACCGCATGGTGAAGGGGGAGCCCGAGGCCACCCTGACCCGGCGGGCCTTTGCCCTCGAAGGCCTGACCGTCGCCTGGAACACCGTCGAAGCGGCCGTCGCCGTGATCGCCGGCGTCGCCGCCGGGTCCATCGCCCTCATCGGATTCGGGCTCGACTCTCTCATCGAGGTCTTCGCCGCCGGTGTGGTCATCTGGCAGCTCCGAGGCGGCAGCGAAGAGCGGGAACGCCTGGCCTTGCGGCTCATCGCCGGCAGCTTCTTCGCCCTCGCCGCCTACGTGAGCATCGAAGCCCTGCGCGATCTGCTCCTCGGTCACGAGCCCGGCACCTCGACCCCGGGGGTCGTCCTGGCGGCCGTCTCGCTGGCCGTCATGCCCTCCCTCGCCCTGGCCAAACGCCGCACCGGCCAGCGGCTCGGCAACCCGGTGCTCGTGGCCGACTCCACCGAAACCCTGCTCTGCGCCTACCTCTCCGCCATCCTCCTCGTCGGACTGGCCCTCAACGCCACCGTGGGCTGGTGGTGGGCCGACCCCCTCGCCGGTCTCGGCATCGCCTACTTCGCCGTCCGAGAAGGACGCGAAGCCTGGGAAGGCGAGGAGGGTGAAGAGTCATGAGCTTGCCTGGCTCCGGACGGCACGCAGCAAAGAAGACCGCCGGAACCCGCGGTTGACGCGCAGGGGACGGCGAGCGCCCTGCCGAGGAGTTGGAGGAGTACCCGTCTCGTGCGGCCGTCTTCCTCCCGGAACGGGGTGGAGGCAGCCCGGCCCCCGGGTGGACCGCGGACAGTGGTGGTATCGGGCTGGCAGCCGAGCGGGGGGCGCTGCTCCCTTGGCGGCGGACCCATGTGGTTGCCGTCGAGGTCTTCCCCAGTTCCGCCCGGCCGCATCATCTCCAACGCCTTGGCCCGGAAAAGGGGGTGTTCGTCCGGGTCGGTTCGACAAATCGACCCGCCGTTGTCGCGCTGATCGCTGAGCTTGCGCTCGGCCCGGCACGAGTATTACGACGAGGAGCCCATGCCCGAACTCGGCTCGGACGCGATCGACTTCCGAGCTGCTTCCGAGTTGTTCGCCCCTCATCGGAACCTTCGCCGAGCGGACCTCCGGACCCTACGGTTGCTGACCACCCACCAAGGCCATGACGTTCACATCGACAAGCTCGCCACCCCAACCCCACTCCAACACCGGGCCTTCGAACGCATCGGCACTCCCATCCCAATACAGCTCGCCACCAAGTAGGCAGAACATCCCCAGCCTCCAACAAGAACCCCCTGCTCAGCAGGGGGTTCACCCGTCAGCGCCAACGTAAGCTCGGGCTAGGGGGCGTGGGGTTCACCCAGGATGCGGCTCTGGGCGGCTTCGACCATGGCTGCGTAGGCGGGCCGGAGCACGTCAGCGAGTCCGCGTCCTCGTATCTCCAGCGGCGGGTCGTCGAGTCCGAGGAGCAGGGCGTGGGGCAGGACTGCGCCGGGCCGGCTCGTGGCGGGTGGAAGGTGCCCGGCGTCGAAGTACCGATCGAGGCACTCCTCGAGCGGCGGCGCGGCGGTGCCGGGCGGGGTCCACCTCGCCGGTCCGCCGGGGCTGGCCAGGGCGCCGTCGCGTTGCGCTTCGAGCCGGGCGAGCAGCTCGGCCCGGGTGCGGCCGCGCCAGGCGAGGATGAGGAAGGGGTCGTCGTCAAAGGCTTCGGCGAGGAGGTAGTAGGTGGCGGCGATGTGTTTGCAGGGGTTGGCCCAGTCGGGGCAGGTGCAGTCGGAGGTCAGGTCGCCGGGTGAGGTGGGGAAGAGGTGGAGGCGGCAGGCGGTGAAGGCTTCCTCGATGTCGGCGGGCATTTCGCCGGCGAGGAGTTTGGCCAGGAAGACCGCCCGGGAGGTGAGGGCTTCCTCCATGCGGGCCCAGTCCTTGTCGGAGAGGCAGAGCATCTGGATCGAGACCTGGTAGGGGGTGGCCCGGGACCCTTGGACGCGGGTGTGGACCCGGCCCGCTTCGACGGTGAGTTCGAGGACCTGCCCGGCGCGGGCGTAGCGCCGGCCGCGGGTCAGGCGGGCGCCCATGTTGAAGCTCTCCAGTACGGCGATGAAGCGCTGCGACCACCAGGTGGCGCCGATGGCGCCCGCCCGGCTCTTGGTCCGGATGCCGTCGGCGGGCCGGGGCCGGGACGGCGGCGGGTACCAGCGCCCGGGGGGAGGCGACCGTCGGGGCATCTCAGTCTTCCGCCACGGCGTCGTCGGAGAGGGCCACCATCTCCCGTAACTGGGTGACGGACAGCTCGTGCAGCCACGCTTCGCCGGTGCCGACGATGCGGGCGGCCAGGTCCCGCTTGTCCTCGATCATGGCGTCGATGCGTTCTTCGAGCGTGCCTACGCACACGAACTTGCGGACCTGGACGTCCTTGCGCTGACCGATGCGGAAGGCCCGGTCGGTGGCCTGGTCCTCCACCGCCGGGTTCCACCAGCGGTCGAAGTGGATCACGTGGTTGGCGGCGGTGAGGTTGAGTCCCACCCCGCCGGCCTTGAGCGAGAGGAGGAGGAGGGGCGGACCGGCGGGGTCGGAGAAGCGGTCCACCATCTCGTCCCGGGCCCGTTTGGTGACCCCGCCGTGGAGGAACGGGACGTCGCGCCCGAGCCGCTCGGCGAGGTGGGCCTGGAGCAGGCGGCCCATCTCGGCGAACTGGGTGAAGCACAGGGCCCGCTCGCCGCCGCCGGTCACCTCTTCGAGGATCTCCTCGAGGCGGGCCAGCTTCCCGGAGCGCCCGGCGAGACGGGAGCCGTCGCCGAGCAGGTGGGCCGGGTGGTTGCAGACCTGCTTGAGCTTCATCATCGACGCCGAGATGATGCCCATCCGCTCGATCCCGGTCCCGGCCGCCTCGATCCGGGCCAGCATGTCGTCGACCACCGCCTGGTAGAGGCTGGCCTGTTCCCGGGTCAGGTTGGTGAGGACCTTCATCTCGATCTTGTCGGGCAGGTCGGCGATGATCGCCTTGTCGGTCTTGAGGCGGCGCAGGGCGAAGGGGCCGGTGAGCCGCTTGACGGTGCGGGCCGCGTCTTCGTCCCGGAAGCGTTCGATGGGCACGGCGAAGCGGCGCCGGAAGGCGGTTTCGGAGCCGAGTAGGCCGGGGTTGAGGAAGTCCATGAGCGACCACAGCTCGAGGAGGCGGTTCTCCACCGGCGTGCCGGTGAGGGCGACCCGGGCACCGGCGGGCAGGAGCCGGACGGCGCGGGCCGCCTGGGAGGCAGGGTTCTTCACGTTCTGGGCCTCGTCGAGGGCGATCCGTCCCCAGCGGGCCTTGGCCAGCAGCTCGCGGTCGCGGGCCACGAGCGCGTAGGTGGTGACGACGAGGTCGGCTCGGCGGATGGCCCGGGTGAAGGCGGCGCCGGTCTCCCGGGTGGCGCCATGGTGAACGTGAACCGACAGGCCCGGCGTGAAGCGGGCCGCCTCCCGTTGCCAGTTGCCGACCACCGACATGGGGCACACGAGGAGGGTGGGCCGGGGCCGCGTGACCCGCCGGCGGCCTCTGGGCGGGGGCGAGGTGGAGCCGTCGGGGACGCCGTCCCGTTCGGCGGCGAGGAGAGCGAGGAGCTGGGCGGTCTTCCCGAGACCCATGTCGTCAGCCAAGCAGGCTCCGAGCCCGAGGCGGTCGAGGAACCGGAGCCAGGCGAGACCCCGCTGCTGGTAGGGGCGCAGCTCGCCGGCGAACCCGGCGGGGGTCGGGACGGGCTCGAGGCGGCGGTCGCCGTCGGGGGACAGGAGCTCTCCGAGCCAGCCGTCCGCTTCGACGTCCACCACGGGGAGGGGGGCGTCGGGGGCGGGGTCGAGCCCGAGTCCGACCCGCAGGACGGCCGCCGCGGTCATCTGGCCGGGAGCCTTCCCGGTCTGCCGGAGCAGGGCCAGGGCAGCCTTGGCTTCGCCAGGGCGCAGCTCCACCCACTGGCCCCGCATCCGCACCAGCGGCGCCTTGCAGCGGGCCAGGTCGGCGAGCTCGGCCCGGGAGAGCACCTCGCCGCCGAGGGCCACGTCGTAGCGGTAGTCGCACAAGCCGTCCAGGCCGAGGAAGCCGGACGAGGACTCGATGTCCGGCGCCGGGCGGGGTTGAGCCCGCAGACGGAGGCCGAGGCGGCCGCCGGGGGAGCGCCACCAAGGAGGCACGAGCACACCGAAGCCGGCCTGCTCCAGGAGGGGCGCGACGTCGGCCAGGAAGCGGTGGGCGCCGGCGGCGTCGAGATCCAGGGCGGCGGGCCGGGCCACGTCGAGAGCGGCTTCGAGTTCGGGGTAGAGGCGGGTGGCCCGGCCCAGGTCGGCCAGGAGGTGCTGCGGGGGATGCTCCGTGGCGTGGCGCAGCGACCGCAGACCCGGGCCGGCCCGCCACACCTCGTCGGCCGGCACGAGGAGGGTCGGGTCCTCGGTGGACTGAAGGAGGAACTCCACCCGCCAGCGCGGCCCGGCGACCGTGTCCTCGTCACCGGGTTCGGGTCCGCCCTCGGCGGGCGGCACGAGGCGGAAGCAGGTGCGCAGCGGCCCGGCGGCCGGCTGCCCGCTGCGGAGCCAGTCGGCCAGTGTGCGGCGGAGCTTCTCGGTCTCCCCGGCGTCGGCGACGAGGGTCGCCTCGGCCGACACCAGGGCCTCGACCAGCGCGTCGCCGGCGGGGGGGGTGACGG
>JBOGFO010000129.1:0-2491 GCA_050743445.1 Acidimicrobiia bacterium | reverse complement strand
TCGAGGTCGACGCCGTCGAGGGCCGTGATGCCGCCGAAGGCGCGCCGGATGCCCCGGCAGGCGAGGGCCGGTCCCCGGGCCGGGGCGACATCGGCGCCGGCGTCGGGGGCGTCGATGTCGGCGTCGGGGGCCGGAACGGCATCTGCGTCCGACGGGAGGGCCGTCCGGCCGGCGCCGATGAACACGGACCGCAGCAGGTCGGGACGGTCGAGCAGCCCGGCCGTCGGCCCCCGGAAGCGGACCTCCCCCTTCTCCAGGAAGGCGGCCCGGCCGGCCAGGAGCAGGGCCACGTTGACCGACTGCTCGACCAGCACCACGGTGGTGCCGGCGGCGTGGATGCGCCGGACCATCTCGCACAGCGAGGCCACCACGGCGGGAGCGAGCCCGAGGGACAGCTCGTCGATGCAGAGGACCTTGGGCCGGGTGACGAAGGCCATGGCCAGCGACAGCATCTGCTGCTCCCCGCCGGAGAGGTTGCCGGCGGCCACGCCGAGGCGGTTCCGCAGGACGGGGAAGAGGTCGAGCATCTCCTCCCGGGCGGCGGCCGCCCCGTCCCGGTCGCCCCGGAGCAGCCAGGTGGCGAGGCGCAGGTTCTCCTCCACCGTGAGGGTGGGGAACACGCCCCGGCCTCCCGGCATCAGGGCGAAGCCCCGGCCGGCGATGGCATCGGCGCCCAGGCCCGCCACCGGCCCGCCGCCCAGCTCGACGGCCCCGCCCGTGGCGGGGACGAGGCCGGCGACGGCCCGCAGCACGGTGGACTTGCCCGCCCCGTTGGTGCCGAGGAGGGCGACCATCTCGCCCTGGGCCACCTCGAGGTCGATGCCGAAGAGGACCTGGAGGGGGCCGTAGGAGGCGGTGAGCCCCGACAGCCGCAGGGCCGACGGGCGGCCGGGGCCGGGCGGGCCGGCACTGCCTCCGGTCCGCGCCGGCGTACCGGTCGCCCCCACCGTCCCGTCGGCGAAGCACTCCACCAGGGCGATCCCCCGCCTCCGGGCCAGCCGCCGGACGACCAGGTCCCGCAGGCGTTCCAGGGCCTGGCCGATCCCGCCGGGGGCGGCGTAGAGCACCACCAGCAGGGCGGCGCCGGTGAAGACCAGGGCCAGGCGGGGCACGGCCAGGGTGAGGGCCTGGACGAAGGCGACGCCGACCAGGGTCCCCGACAGGGAGGAGATCCCGCCGATCACGGCCATGGAGAAGACGAGGACGCTGGCCGCCACCGGATAGGTCTGATAGCCGACACCCCGCAGCAGGGTGGCGTGGAGCGCCCCGGCACCGCCGGCGATGACACCGGCCAGCACGAAGCCGGCCAGCTGGACCCGCACGGTGGGCACGGCCATGGCCGCCGCCGCTCCGGGGTTGTCCCGGACCGCCCGCAGCACCCGGCCCGTCCTCGTCCGCAGGGTGGTGTGGACCACGAGGATGACCAGGGCCAGGGCGGCCAGGCACAGGTAGTACATGGGTCGCTCGCCAGCCAGGTCGATGTGCTTCCACAGCACGGGCCGGTCGAAGCTGCCGGGAATCCACTGGCCGAAGTTGGTCGGGTTGACGAGGTAGGACTCCATGGCCACGGCGAAGGCCAGGGTGGTGGCGGCCAGGAACATGCCCTTGACCCGGAAGGCGGGCAGGCCGACCAGCACCGCCACCAAGGCCCCGGCGGCCGCCGAGGCGGCCAGGGTGAGGAAGAGGTCCAGGTTGGACTTGGCGATGAGGTTGGCGGCCACCACCCCGCCGATGCCCACGATGCCGGTCTGGCCCAGGCTCACCGTGCCGCTCCAGCCCGTGAGAACGACGAGCGACAGGGCGGCCATGGCCAGGAGAAGGGTGGCGCTCACCCGGTTGGTCTGGCTCGGGGTGGCCACCAAAGGAACGGCGACGGCGGCGGCCGCCACCACTGAGATGAGCGCCACCCGGGCCACCCGGACCTCGGGCAGGCGGGCCACGGCGGCCGGCAGCGGCCGGTCCGTGCCCGTCAACGACCAGGTGGAGTCGCCGGCCGCTTCGGCCCGGCTCTCGCTCCGCCGCCGCACCAGGAGGGCGACGAGGATGACGGCGGCGAAGACGGCGGTGGTGACGGCCTGCTGGGAGGTGTTCCAGCGGACGACCTGGTCGAAGACGCCCAGCGCCATCCCGGCCCCGAAGGCCTTGGGCAGGGACCCCATGCCCGCCACCACCGCCGCCGCCAGAGCGGGCAGCAGGAGCGACGGTCCGGCGGCGGCGTCGATGGTGAGCCCCTGTCCCGGGGCCTTGAGCACCACGGTGAGGGCGGCCAGGCCGCCGACGAGCGCCCACACCAGGGTGGACAGGCGGTGGACGGGGATGCCGAGGAGGAGGGCCCGCTCGGTGTTCTCGGCGATGGCCCGAACTGCCCGGCCCTGGTCGGTGCGCAGCAGGAACCAGGACAGGCCGGCGAGAACGACCGGCACCACCAGGGCGATGAGGAGGTCGTTGCCGGTGAGGACGAGCGGGTGGATCTCGACCTGGAGATCGGAGA
>JBOGFO010000128.1:0-3409 GCA_050743445.1 Acidimicrobiia bacterium | reverse complement strand
TGGGCGAAGCAGCTCCAGGCGCCGCTTCCGCTCGTGCAGGAGATCGCCGAGACCGGGCGCTTGCCCGTCCCGCTGTTCTGCGCCGGCGGCATCGCCACGCCGGCCGACGCCGCCCTCGCCATGCAGCTGGGCGCCCAGGCCGTGTTCGTGGGCAGCGGGATCTTCAAGTCGGCCGATCCGACCCCCCGGGCCAAGGCCATCGTCGAGGCCACCACCCATTTCCGGGACCCGGAGATCCTGGCCAAGGTGTCCCGGGGACTCGGCGAGCCCATGCGGGGCGACGACATCGGCTCGCTGGACGTGAAGCTGGCCGAGCGGGGATGGTGACCCCGATGCGCGAGGTGCCCCCAGGTGAAGGTCGGGGTCCTGGCCCTGCAGGGAGGGTTCCGCTCTCACGCTGAGGCGCTCGCGGCATTGGGCGCCGACGTCGTGGAGGTCCGCCGGCCCCGTGACCTCGAGGCTGTCGACAGCCTCGTCCTGCCCGGAGGGGAGTCGACCACCCTGTCCCGGCTGCTGCGCACCTCGGAGCTCCTCGGCCCGCTCGAGGAGCGGCTGGCCGGCGGCCTCCCAGTGCTCGGCACCTGCGCCGGGCTCATCCTTCTCGCCACCGAGGTGCTCGACGGGCGGGACGACCAGGTGTCGCTGCGGGCCATCGACGTGACGGCGCGCCGCAATGCCCACGGCCGGCAGCGGGAGTCGTTCGAGGCCCCGCTGACGGTGGACGGGCTGCCCGGCGGCCCGTTCCCCGGCGTGTTCATCCGGGCTCCCGGCCTCGAACGGCTGGGTCCCGGTGTCGACGTGCTGGCCCGCCTGGGCGACGAGCCGGTGGCGGCCCGTCAGGGCCCGGTCACGGTCTGCGCCTTTCACCCCGAACTCTCGGGTGACCTACGGTTCCACCAGAAATTTCTCAGCGAGGTGTCCTGATGAGCGGTCATTCGAAGTGGGCGACCACCAAGCATCAGAAAGCGGCCAAGGACAAGACCAGGGGCAAGATCTTCGCCAAGCTCATCCGCCAGATCGAGGTGGCGGCCCGGGAGGGCGGAGGCGACGCGTCGGCCAACGCCACCCTGCGTTCCATGGTCGACAAGGCCAGGGACGCGTCCGTGCCCCTCGACACCATCGAGCGGGCCATCAAGCGGGGAACGGGCGAGCTGGAGGGGGTCAGCTACGAGTCGGTCACGTATGAGGGCTACGCCCCCAATGGCGTGGCCGTGATCGCCGAGTGCCTGACCGACAACCGCAACCGCACCACGGCCGAGGTGAAGAACATCTTCACCAAGAGCGGCGGGTCCCTGGCCGAGCCCGGCGCCGTGGCCTGGCAGTTCCACCGCAAGGGCGTGGTCATCATCGACAAGACCACCGGCGTGGACGAGGACGAGCTGATGATGGCGGCGCTGGAGGCGGGGGCGGAGGACGTCGCCGACCAGGGTGACACCTGGCAGGTGACCACCGGCCCCACCGACCTCCCCGCGGTCAAGGAGGCGCTCGACGGGGCGGGCGTGGCCCTGGCCTCGGCCGACCTCACCATGCTCCCGACCACGGCCATCCCGCTCGAGTCCGAAGCGGATGCCCGCAAGGTCCTCAGGGTGATCGACGCCCTGGAGGATCACGACGACGTCCAGAACGTCTACTCCAACTTCGACATCCCCGACGACATCATCGCCGCCGTGACTTCGTGACCTTCGCGACGGGGGGCCGTCAATGAGCGACGGGTACACCTCGGGTATCCGCAAGGGCCGGCCCCGGGCGGCCTACGCCGATGCCAAGTTCAAGTTCCCCGACGAGCCCCTCGCACCGCCGGCCACGATTGCCGCCGTGGTGCTGGCCGCCGGCCGGGGCAGCCGGTTCGGCGGTGAGAAGCCCAAGCCCCTGGCCCGCCTGGGTCCCAGGTCGATGCTGGCTCATGCCATCGGGGCCGCCGCGGCCGGTGGGATACGGCCGGTGGTCGTGGTGGTCGGCTACGGGGCCGACGAGGTGGCCGCCGCCGCCGGGCCCATGGTCCGCCTGGTGGAGAACCCGGACTGGGAAGAGGGTATGGCCACCAGCCTGCGGGCCGGACTGGCCGCGCTGGCCGGGGACGAGGGAGTCGTGGCCGCGGCGGTGGCCCTGGCCGACCAGCCCCGGATCGGTCCCGAGGCCTACCGGCGGGTGGCGGCGGCCCATCGGGAGGGTGCCGCCCTGGTGGTGGCGACCTACGAAGGGGTGCGCGGCCATCCGGTGGTGATCGGACGGGAGCACTGGGCCGAGGCCATGAGCCTCTCCGGCGACCAGGGGGCGCGCTCGCTCCTCGAGAAGTACGAGGTGACGGAGGTGGCGTGCGACGGCACGGGCAGCGCCGCCGACGTGGATACCCCGGAGGATCTCGAGGCGCTCGACTCCTGAGGGGCTCTAGGTCTAGGCGGCAGCGCCGGCCACTTCCCAGACCTCGACCACAGAGGCCAGGGGGATGAAGGCGTCGGCTCCGTCGGGCAGCAGCACCCACAGGGTGGAGGTTCCGTGGCGGGGGGCGCAGATCACCTGGCAGTCGTCGATGCGAGCGCCTCCGGTGAGCGAGAGACCCACTCGGTGTCCCTCGAGGGTCCGGTACTTGAGGGTCGACTGATCGGCCATCGGATACCCCTTCTTTGCCGTTCCGTAAAGAAAACGTCAATCACGTGTTCGCTAAGTCCCGGGTCCTTCCCTGCCGGTGCTGGAACGGCCTCCCAGCTATGCCCCGAAGGGATGGGTTTGTCCCGTTCCGGGCCTTCTGGCGCCTTGAGGTGCGCTTCGCGGAAATCCACGGCGCTGTCACACCCCGGCAGTAGGATCGAACCGATGTTCGGAACAGTGCTGGGGATCGACCCCGGGGTATCCCGCTGCGGCTACGGGGCGGTCATCGAGCAGGGCAACACGCTGGCCGCGTCCGCCTGCGGGGTGATCCGGACGCCGCCGTCGATGCCCCTCCCGCAGCGCCTGGCCGCCCTGGAGGCAGAGCTGGAGGCGCTCATGGCCGAGGTCCGCCCGGTGGCGGTGGCCGTGGAGCGGGTGTTCTTCCAGGTCAACGTGCGGACGGCCATGGCCGTCGGTCAGGCCAGCGGGCTGGCGCTGGCGGTGGCCGCCCGGGCCGGGGTCGAGGTGTGCCAGTACACCCCCAACGAGGTCAAGCAGGCGGTGGCCGGTTACGGCAGCGCTCCCAAGGCCCAGGTCCAGGCCATGGTGACCCGCCTGCTGCGCCTCGCCGAGGTGCCCCGCCCGCCCGACGCCGCCGACGCCCTGGCCCTGGCCATCTGCCACCTGTCGGCCGGGCGGTTCAGGTCCCGCAGCGAGGTCGAGGCCGCCGGGGTGGCGGGCACGGTGCCCGGCCTGGCCCGGGCCATCGCCGCCGCGACTGTGCTACGGCCAGGCGTGGGGCAGGGCCCCGGGGCTCAGG
>JBOGFO010000127.1:0-3238 GCA_050743445.1 Acidimicrobiia bacterium | reverse complement strand
GGGCCCGGGTGAGCTCGACCATGGCCTGCATGCCCTCCGGCGCCAGGCCGGGGTTGCCCATGACGGCCACCGCCCCCTCCTTGAGGATCCCGAAGAGGGCGCCCACGTACTCGGGCCCGTCGGGCAGGGCGATGATGACCCGCTCCTCGGGCCGGACCCCCCGGGCCAGGAGGGCGTTCCCGAACCGGTTGGCCAGGCGGTCGACCTCGGCGTAGGTCCAGTCCCGCTCGGCCAGGCGCAGCGCCACCCGATCGCCCCGGCCCTCCCGCAGGCGTTCGACCAGGAACCGGTCGGCGATGTTCAGCCACTGCCCGGGGTTCGGGGTGTCCCCGAAAGAATCGCCAGCCATCGGAAGCCAGGCTAAGCGATACCGTGCTGGTCGTGGCCGAGCCCGAAGCCCCCCTCTACTACTGGGACTACCTGCGCCTCGAAGCCCTGCTCTCGGCCCAGGCGCCGGTCACCGACGCCCACGACGAGATGCTCTTCATCGTCGTCCACCAGGCCTTCGAGCTGTGGTTCAAGCAGGTCCTCGTCGAGCTCGACGCCGTCCTCGACGTCATGGGCCGGGAAGCGGTAGCGGAAAAGGACATGGGCCGGGTGCTCTCCCACCTCGACCGGGTCACCGTGATCCAGCGGCTGCTCCTCAGCCAGGTCGACGTGCTCGAGACCATGACCCCGCTCGACTTCCTCGACTTCCGGGACCAGCTCATCCCCGCCTCCGGCTTCCAGAGCGTCCAGTTCCGCCTGGTGGAGAACCGCCTGGGACTGGCCGCCCGGCACCGGCTGCGGATCAAGGGCTCGCCCTACACCAGCGTCCTCTCCGAGCAGCACCAGGCGCTCCTGGAGGAGTCGGAGTCGGAGCCGTCGCTGGCCGACCACGTCGAGCGGTGGCTGGAGCGGACACCGTTCCTGTCCCTGTCCGGCTTCGACTTCTGGTCGGCCTACCGCCAGGCGGTCAACGACATGCTGGCCCGGGACCGCCGGGTCATCGAGAGCCATCCCACCCTGGACGAGGGCGCCCGGGCCGAGCAGCTGGCCATGTTCGAGCACACGGTGGCCGGCTTCGACGCCCTCTTCGACCCCGCCGCCTGGGACGACCTGGTGGCCAAAGGGAAGCGGCGCCTCTCGCACCGGGCCTTCTCCGCCGCCCTGCTCATCAACCTGTACCGGGACGAGCCCATCTTCCAGCTGCCGTTCCGGTTCCTCACCACCCTGGTCGACATCGACGAAGCCTTCACCACCTGGCGCCACCGCCACGCCCTCCTGGCTCACCGGATGATCGGGAGCCGCATCGGGACGGGCGGGACAGCCGGCCACGAGTACCTGGAGGCGGCGGCGCGGCGCCACCGGGTGTTCACCGACCTGTTCGACCTGCCCACGTTCTTCATCCCCCGCTCCTCCCTCCCGCCGCTGCCGGCCGAGGTGGCCCAGGAGATGGGCTTCCGCTGGGGACAGCCATGAGCGGCCGCTTCGCCAACCACTTCTCCCGGTTCCTGTCCGCCGCCCCGGACCGGCTGCACATGGCCGCCCACAGCCACCATCCCTGGCCCGACGTCAGCTACGACGCCCACCTCGCCGCCTGGTTCGACGCCGCCGCCCTGGCCGACGACAAGTGGGAGAAGATGTTCGGCACCGTCATCCCCGAAGCCCAGTCCCACGTGGCCGGCCGGCTCGGACTGTCCGATCCGTCGACGGTGGCCTGGGCTCCGTCGACCCACACCTTCCTGATGCGGTTGCTGTCCTGCCTGTCCCCGCCGGTCCACGTGCTCACCACCGACGCCGAGTTCCACAGCTTCAACCGCCAGATACGCCGGTTGGAGGAGGACCGGCTGGTGACGGTGACCCGGGTGCCGGCCGAGCCGTTCGCCACCTTCCCCGAGCGCTTCGCCGAGTCCGCCGCTTGGGGCGGACACGAGCTCGTCTACTTCTCCCAGGTCCACTTCAACTCCGGCTACGTCACACCCGACATCGACGCTCTGGTGGGGGCCGTTCCCGCCGACGCCATGGTGGTGATCGACGGCTACCACGGTTTCATGGCCCTCCCCACCGACCTGTCGGGGATCGAGGACCGGGCCTTCTACCTGGCCGGTGGCTACAAGTACGCCATGGCCGGGGAGGGGGCGTGCCTGATGCACTGCCCGCCGGGCTGGTGCCCCCGGCCCCGGGATACGGGCTGGTTCGCCGGCTTCGCGGCCATGACCGGCGCGCAGGACGGGCCCGTGCCTTACGCCCCCGACGCCTCCCGGTTCCTCGGCGCCACCCTCGATCCCACGCCGCTCTACCGCTTCAACGGTGTGCAGCGCTGGCTGGACGGGATGGGAGTGAAGGTGGCCGACATCCACGCCCACGCCGGCGGGCTGCAGCAGCAGCTGATCGACTCCCTCGACGACGAGGGCCGGTCCCAGCTGGTGCCGGGCCTCGACGAGGTGGGGGACCGGGGCAACTTCCTCACCTTCCGCCGCCCCGACGCCGGCGAGGTCTACGACAAGCTCCACGCCGCCGGTGTGGTCACCGACTTCCGCGACGACCGGCTCCGCATCGGCTTCGGGCTCTACCACGGCGAGTCCGACGTGGATGAGCTCTGCTCGCGCTGGTCCCAGCTCAAGGCCTGACCCCCCAACCCCCTCTTGCGCGTGAACCAAACCCACACCAGATGTGGGTCTCGCTCACGCGACGGGCTTTGGCTAACGCGGGATGAGGAGTGGGGGCGGCGCCGGGAGGCACCAAAGGACTCAGTGAAGGGGGTGGGTGTCGCTCGAGCGCCGTCGTGCGGTTCACGTTGCGTACTGCCGGGGAAAGTGCACGTCCCACGTGCACTTCCCCCGTAAGGCATCCGTAGGGCGCCGGAACATTCAGGCCCGCCACTCCCCCCTCACCGCGCCTTTCGCCTTCCCCCGTCGGCGCCGGCCCAAATCCCGCTCCGCGTTAGCCAAATGCCAGTCCCTGCGGCTTTTGGTCAAGCGACGGGTTTAGGAGGCGATGACGGCGATCCCCATCAGCTCGACCTTGGCTTCGCGGACGAACAGGCCGGTCACACCGAAGAGGCCCATGGCCGGGTAGTGACGCCCGAAGACGTCGCGCCAGGCGGCGCCCAGGTCCTTGAGGGCGTGGGTGTAGGCGCCCGGGTCGGTGACGAAGATCTGCAGCCACATGAGGTCCTCCCGGCGCCCGCCGGCGCCCTCCAGGGCGGTGACCAGGGCCCCGGCGGCACCGCGGAACTGTTCCACCAGGCCCATAC
>JBOGFO010000126.1:0-15385 GCA_050743445.1 Acidimicrobiia bacterium | reverse complement strand
GGTACTGGCGCTCGGACGCCGACGGCGTCGCCACTTGGGGCCCGACCAGCCGACCCGTCCCCCAGTGGACCCGCCCCGGCGCGACCCCCGTCGAGACCCTCGGCCGCCAAGGCCACCACTGACGCGGGTTCCGTCCGGCTGGACCTAGCCCCGCCCCCGCCCCCGCTCACCCCCGCAAGACCACGGCAAAGGCGCAAGGAAGGGTGGCCGGGGGGACCAGTGACCGGGCCGCACGGCCAGCTGCAGAGGAGGAGCGGACGCGGATCGCCGCCGGTGCCCTCCCTCCCCGAAGAGCGCCGACGGCGATCGAACCGCGGTGATCCGCTGCGCGCTACTTGACGATCAACGTCCCGTACATCTGGGAGTGCGCCTGGCACGAGAACGGATAGGTCCCCGGCGGGAGCTTCTCGACGCCGGCCACGTAGTGCACCTGGCCATGGTCGGTCAGCCCGCTGGAGAACCGCGGGTAGGAGCAGTTCTCCCCGGTGTAGGGAGCTGCCGTGCAGTTGGGAACACGCTCGTCCAGGCTGTGGGCCGGGATGCCACCGGTGAGGTCGTAGTTGCCGAACTTCAGCTTCGAGCCTCTTGTGATGGTCACGTTCTCGGGCATGTACTTCCACCCGCTCGATGCCCACACGTCCGCCGGATGCGGGTAGCCCCCGTCCTGGCGGCCCGTCCCGGCACCGGCGGGCACGGCGGCGACCAGGAACGTCACCAGCACCGCCGATAGGACGACCCCGCTGATCTTCTTGCTCATGGTCACCCCCCTAGCTGACTGTCACCGACGGGAAGACCACCCTCCCGCCTTCCACTGCCCGGCTGCCCATCAGGCCCAGCATCGTCGGGTGCGGCAGGCACCCGGCGTGGACCTGGAGGCCGAAGATGACCTCCAACGCCTCCCCCACCACCAGGGGGTCGCCCTGGAGGGGGACGTTGATCGAGCCGGCCTCGCCGTTCTTCGGGCCCAGGGCGGCGCCGTGGCCCTGCCATCCGGACTGTGTTCCCCGCACGAGGACGTCGATGACCGGGTGCTCGGTCATGAACGCCTCGGCGTACTCCACCGTGACCGAGGTCACCGCCCCTTCGACCGGCTGGCTCACCTTCAGCGTGGCCCGGGGGCCGTCACCGATGCAGTGCACCGCAGCCGCCTGCCGGGAGTTGTGCTGGAGGATGGACACCACCCCGGTCTGGGGACTGGCGCTGTGTGACGTGAACGAGTCGCCGCTCTGGGGCCCGGCGGTGTAGCCGCTCCCCGGCCCGTAGCTGCCGGCGTGCGCCGGAGTGGCCAACCCGATCACTGCGCTGGAGGCCATCAGTGCCACCAGGATCCTTCTCATCGTCTACTCCCCCTTTCAGGGTCTCTTTGGGCTGGCCCTCTTACCGCGAAGGAACCTGACTCCACGGGTGGTGCTCACGGATGAAGCTCCAGAACTCGCGCCGGTTGCGCGGTCCCAGGAGCCGGTTGGTCTTGTAGGTCGCCTGCTCCTTGGGAGTCGAGGCGTTGAGGAGGTAGGCGTCACGCATCTTCTGGACTTCGTCGCAGTTCATGGCGTGACGGATCGCAGTGGCGTCGACCCCGTAGGCGTCCGCCGCGTTGTGGCCGAAGATGCCGTTGCGGATGGTCCGCTCGGGGTGCGGCCGGCCGTCGGTCGGCCAGCTGCCCTGCAGCGACGGGGCCGGGTGGTCCGCCAGGTAGCTGTTGCCGTCCATGGCGTTCCTGGTCGGGTCGAACCGGTCGCCTTCGAGACCGTACGGCAGGTTGTAGAGCTCCTTGGCGACCTGGTTGAACTGCAGGGCCCGCAGCATGATGTACTGCGACTGCGGGTTGCCGTACCAGATGCAGTCGGTGCCGAACACGATGCGGCGCGGCCCGATGTGCTGGATGAGCTTGCCCAGCAGATGGGTGGCCTGGTTGGCGTCGTTCATCACATTCCACCACGCCGTGCCCAGCTCGGCGAACATGTTCGGCGTGTTGCCGTGCGAGAGGCCGGCGGGCACGTTGCGGCCGGCGTCGATCCCGTTCTCCCGGACGCTCTTGATGAAGGCATCGACCCCCCGGTTGGAGGAGTTGACGTTGTCGTCACCGGCGTAGGGAAGCTGGAGCTCGCCGTCGTAGCCCGAGTGGTACGTGTAGAAGGTGATGTCGGGGAACATCCGGCCGATGGGGCCCATGTCCCGGGGCGAGAACTTGGCCGAGTCGAAGGTCCCGTTGAAGGCCAGGCCCTTGTGGGTGCAGACGACGGCCGGGCGGGCCAGCTTCTGGTGGATGTTGCGGATGTGCTCGACGATGGCGATGCCCATGTCGACGTCGAACCACCAGCCGTTCTGGTTGGGCGTGGGGTTGCCCCAGCCGCAGTAGAGCTTCCAGCCCCGGATGTCGAGCGGCCCGGCGACCGACTCCATCCAGGCGAAGTCCTCGGCCTGGTTGGTGGGCGTCTGGCCGTGGCCCTGCCAGCCCCGGTTGGGCATGGTGAAGGCGTGGATGAACGACCGCTCCGAGTTCGACAACGAGTTGGCCAGGTCGCGGGTCTCGGCCGCGAACTTGGTCGGGGTGATGTTCGTCTCGTCGGGCAGGTTCGGCAGGGCGGTGAGCAGGCTCACCGTCGTCGACGAGTCGAGGAACATCTCCTTGAAGTAGTGGACCCGGGAGAGATTCTCGACCCAGTCGACCTCGCCGGCGCCGAAGCCCCGGGGCTTCCCGTCGGGCCGGAGGCCGGGCTGGTCACCCATGGCCTGGGTCGTCCACTGGGCCAGGAAGAACTCGAAGCCGGGGTTCTCCGTGCGCCAGCGGCCCCCGGAGTCCAGGGTGTGGCCCTGGGTCTCGAGGATGAACTCGCCGGGCAGGTTGGCCAGCTGCGTGCCCGGGTTCTCCAGGTCGCACATGTCCGGCGTGCGGGTCCCGTCGGCGAAGGCGAAGTGGCCCCATTTGCCCGCCGTGACCTGGTCGATGGCCCAAACGCCGATGGCATAGGCGGCCGACGTCCGGACGAAGTCACGCCGGGACATGTTGAACTTCCGGCGCGTCTCCTCGACCTTCTCGTCCTGGAGCGCCATGATCTTGAGCTGGTTCGGTGTGGGGTCCTTGGGGACGTACTCACCGTTCGAGCAAGGCAGGACATCGATAGCGACGTCTTCCGGCGGATCCGTCCAGTGGTTCTTCCAGCGCATCGAAGATTCCTCCCCTTCCTCGGGCGCAAAGCTGCGACGATTGCTACCTGCGCGGGGAGGCGGCCCCCCCGCTCTCTGAAATGATCCTTATGTCCCGTTTTCCGGGGATCAAGGACTTTTCATATACTGAGTAGCAGCACACACACCACGATTCGCAGCCAACGCCACAGCAAGGTGGGGTGAAAGATGTTCGGGGGGAGGCCGACTGACCTGATCCAGAGCGTGTCTCGAGCGCTCCGGATCCTCGAGGTTGTGGGCGACAATCCGGCTGGATTGAACGCCAAGCAGATTGCGCAGCAATGCAATCTGGCGCTGCCGACGGCGTACCACCTGTTACGTACGCTGTGCTACGAGGGCTACGCGGTGCGCCGTCCCAACGGCCAGTACGCCCTCGGCCTGAAGGTGGCGGACCGGTTCCGGGACCTGGTCGCGTCCATGGAGCGGCCGCCCCAGATCCACGATGTGCTCCACCAGCTGGCGGATACGACCGGGCACACGGCCTACTTCGCCCAGCTGATCGAGGGCCACATCGTGCTCACCGACCTCGTCGAGGGCCCGCACTCGCCCCATCTGGAGGACCTCGTCGTCGGCTGGGACGACGGCGCGCATGCCACCGCGCTCGGGAAGGCCCTGCTGTGGGCCATCCCGGCCACGGAGCGCCACTCCTACCTGAAGGAGCAGGGGCTCCGGAAGTTCACCGCCAACACCATCACCGACGCCGAGCGGCTCAACCACGAGCTGGCCGTGTCCGGGCGGGTGGGGGTGTTCACCGAACAGGAGCAGTACCGCCCCGAGGTGTGCTGCGCCGCCGTGGTGGTCAACGAACGGCAGGGGACGATCGGCATGTCGGTGCCGGCCGGCCGCTGGGACCGGACGAGCCCCGTGCTGATGCGCCAGCTCGCCCTGCGCGCCGGCGACCTCAGCTAGGCGGTTCCTCTTCCGTCTCGTCGTCGGGCCCACGGTCGTCGGACATCGCCGCGTCGGGGTCCCGGCCCAGCTCGATGAGGGCGTCGATCTCGCTGCTCTCCGAGCGGCGGTCGCTCCACACCACCAGGACCACCAGCACGACGCTCAGCACCAGCAACGGCATCCGGTAGCGGGCGAAGAAGTCGAGCAACGAGCCGATGGGTGACTCGAACGCCTCCCCCAGCCGGCGGATGAGGTAGAGCCGGCCCACCGTGCCGGCGATGTTGAGGCTGAAGAAGATCGGGAGCCGCATGCCCGACGCCCCGGCGAACATGCAGATCCACGGGTTGGGGGCGACCACCACGAGGGGGTAGGCCGCCTTGGAGAAGGCCCGCTCGTACAGGCGGACCTGGTCCCCGAAGCTCCGGCTGCGCCGCTCCACCCACTGCAGGGCGCCGTCGCCGTACCAGTGGCCGAGCAGGTAGAAGAGCGGGTCCGACAGGACGAGCCGGAGTCCGGCGGCGAGGTAGAAGGACCAGGCGTCGAGCTGGTTGGTGGTGAGGACGAGGACCCGGGAGCGGGCGTTGAGCAGGATGAGGGCCAGCGGATGCTCGTCGGCCCAGCTGGTGGTGAGCGCGTCGCCGATGTATCCGAGGACGACGAGGGCGACGATGGGCCCAACGACGAAGAGCAGCTGACGCCGGGTCGGTCGACGCCCCTCCGGGGCCGTCTCCATCCCTACTCCGCGCCTCCGCTCACCGGACGCACGCTAGAGCATCAAGAGGCGGGGACGGTCCACAGGGCGAGGTCGACCACGCCCGGGTTCCCGCCGGGAAGCTCCCGCCGGCGATCCGCGTCGCCGAAGGCGTAGACGGTTCCGTCGCCGCCCGCCACGTAGTACCCCTCCCCCGTCGCCGTGACCCGGAGCTGGACGGCGTCGCGTGCGGGCCGCTCACCGCCCCGGCTCCCGAAGAAGCCGGTGCCGATGGCAAAGACACCGCCGTCGGACCCGAGGAGCCAGTAGCCCCGCCCATCGGGATGGCCGGCGATGGCGACGATCGGAGCGGCCGGGTGCACCTCCCCCGCCGCACCTGTCACCGCCTGGCCGGGGGTGGCACCCCGGGGCAGGGCGTCGCCGAAGGCGAAGACCCGCCCATCGGTGGCGGCCAGCCAGTAGCCCGCGCCGGTGGGGGTGGCGGCGAGGCCGGCGATCTCCACCACCGGCGGGGCGGGTGCCGCCCCGACGGCCGGCGGGGCCGTGGAACCCAGGAACCGGGCGTCGCCGAACGCCACCACCTCGCCGGCCGAGGACACCACCCAGTAGCCCAGCCCCGACGGGGTGGGCTCGAGCTGGACGGCGGGGGCGGCGAGGGCACCGGTGGCCGCGCCCAGGAAGGGAGCGTCCCCGAAGGCGAACACGCCCCCGTCGCCGGCCGCCAACCAGTAGCCGCCGCCGCCCGGCCGAGCCGCCAAGGCGACGACCGGAGCGGCCAGCTCAACCCCGCTGAGGTCGCCGGCGTGGGGAGCGTCGCCATGGGCCAGCACCTGCCCGCTGGCCAGGGCCGTCCAGAAGCCGGGAACCGGCGGCACCGGGGCCGGCGGCGGAAGCGGAGGGGACGGGGCGGGACGCATCGTCGCCGCCACCCGGTCCCGGATCTCAGGCAGGCGCTCGTGGAGCCGGTCACCGGGACAGGCGGTCTGACCCACGTCGCGGTGCCCAGACAGGTTGGGGAACGCGACCTGGGACCCGTTCGTCCGGGTGTAGGCGTCGGCCCCGTGGGGGTCGATGCCATGGCGGTCGGCCTTCCACGCCAGCAGCCGGACGAGCGAGTCGAGCGCGGCGCCGCTGGGCTGCGCCCCGCCCGAGAACTCGCCGAGCAGGGCGACGCCGACCGAGCCGGCATTGAATCCCCGGGCGTGGGCTCCGACGACTCCCCGGCCCTCGGGGTCTTCTCCGGTGGGGACTTCTCCCGGACCGTAGGGGCGGGCGTAGCGACCCTCGTAGACCCGCCCGGTGGCGTCGACGAGGAAGTTGTAGCCGATGTCGTTCCAGCCGTTCTGCTGCGTGTGGTAGGCGTAGATCGCCCGGACGGTGGAGGCGGGATCGGGATCGTCGTTGGGCGTCACGGTGTGGTGGACGACCAGCTTGGTCGGGGGGGCGAACTCCGGGGCTCCCTTGCGCATCCCCTCGTCGGCCCCCCACGCCGGTCGGGACAGGACCTCGGGCTGGCCGGGGAGGGGCTCGGACACCCGGGTGGGCGGGGGCGTCGAGGTCGTCGCGTCGATGGCGACGATCTCCACCGCCCGGGCCTTCCCCTGCACCCGGGCCTGGACGAGCGTGGCCCCGTCGGCCCGGAGGAGGCCGGAGCGGTGGATGGCCGCCTCCTCGTCCTCCAGGTCATGGGCCACCGCCAACGGACGCCAGGGCCCCAGGCTCCCCGGGCGCCCGGTGCGGACCTCGACCACGGCGGCTTCGGAGCCCCGCCACTGCACGCCGACGTGCGACAGCGGGAACGGGGTCGGCTGCGGCATCCGTCCGGCGGGCAGCGTCACCAGTTGCGTGCCTGTCCCGGCGCGACTCTGAGCGGCCGGCATCGCCAGCGCGGTGGCCGTCAGCATCAGCGCGAGCAGGCTCCGGAATCGCACCAGTTCCCCTCCCCCAAATAGATAGGTTGGTGCCAGTGGCACAGATGATGCAACGTGAGGCCGCGGATTTGGCGGACCTTCCTCAACGGCCACAATGGAATCGATGAGCGCGGAAGCCGCCACCCTGCTCGGACTCCTGAGCGATGAGGACCGCCTTCTCGTGTTTGCCGCGCTGGCGCTCGGGGCCCGTACCCCCAGCGAAGTGGCGGAGTCGTCGGGACTCGACGTACCCCGAGCGGGGAAGGCACTGGCCCGCCTCACCAGCGGTGGCCTGGTCGAGCAGGAGAAGGACGGCTACGTCCTCGTCACCGAGCGGTTCCGCGACGCCCTGGAGTCACTGGAACGCCCATCGCCCGAACAACCGGACTCCGGTCTCGGTCCCGACGCCGACAAGGTCCTGAAGGCCTTCCTCCGGGGCGGCCGGCTGACGTCGATCCCGGTGGTGCACTCGAAACGCCTGGTGGTGCTCGACTACCTGGCCCGCCTCTTCGTGCCGGGGGAGGCCTATCCGGAGAAGGTGGTCAACGAGCGCCTGGGGGCGTTCCACCCCGACTTCGCCGCCCTCCGCCGTTACATGGTGGAGGACGAGTTCCTCCACCGCCGCGACGGGTTCTACTGGCGGGCGGGGGGCACCTTCGACGTCGACCCGGACCCGGAGGAGTAGGGGCGGGTCAGGCGCCGCCGTGCGGGTGGCGGCCCAGAAACGCGACGAGCCGTTCGTAGACGGGGGCGTCGGCCGGCCAGTCCACCAGGGCGCCGAAGGGCTTGCCCTCGCCCCGCACCTGCTCGGCGGGCAGCGCGGCGAAGTTCTGCTGGCACATCTGCAGGGCGAGGCCGGCCGATTCGGCGTTGAGCAGGTGGTCCTGACCGGTGGCCGCGGCCAGGTCCCAGCGGTGGACGAGGTTGTCGATGAAGTGGAGCCCGATGGCGAAGGCGGCGGGCATGTGACCGAACGGGAGGTGCAGCGTCTGCTCCAGCACGTTCGGGGTGGCCCACGCCTTCACGGCCTCCTCCACCGAGCTGCGGTAGGCCACGGCGGGATCGTCGCCCAGGATGTCACCGCCGCCCAGCTGGTTGGGGTCCTCGCCCCGGACGGCGGCGGCGAACACCTCGTTCACCCCCACCATGTGGGCGAGGAGCTCTTCCACGTCCCACTCCGTGCAGGGTGTCGGCTTCTGGAGGTGTTCCGGGCGCACGCCGTCGACCACCCGCTGGGTGGTCCGCAGCGTCTCGGCGTGGGTGGCGATGACGTCCATTGGCCCGGACCCTAACGCAGCACGAGCCCGTCGCTGTCCACGTCGACCTTGATGGTGGCCCCCTCGGCCAGCCTGCCCTCCAGGAGGGCGCTGGCCAGCCGGTCGGCGAGCTCCTTCTGGATGACCCGCTTGAGCGGCCGCGCCCCGAAGTCGGGGTCGTAGCCCCGCTCGGCCAGCCAGAGCTCGCCTTCGGGGCTGACGTCGAGCGTCAGGCGCCGCTTGGCCAGGCGGGCGGCCAGGTCGCGGAGCTGGATGCCCACGACGAAGGCCATGTCGCCGCGGTCCAGCGCCCGGAAGCGGACGATCTCGTCGATGCGGTTCACGAACTCGGGCTTGAAGAACTCCATCGGGTCCACCGGCAGGTTCGACGTCATGATGAGCACGGCGTTGGTGAAGTCGACCGTCCGGCCCTGGCCGTCGGTGAGGCGCCCGTCGTCGAGGACCTGCAGGAGCACGTTGAACACGTCGGGGTGCGCCTTCTCGATCTCGTCCAGGAGCACGACGGCGTAGGGCCGTCGGCGCACCGCCTCGGTCAGCTGGCCACCCTCGTCGTAGCCGACGTAACCAGGGGGCGCCCCGATCAGCCGGGCCACGGTGTGCTTCTCCTGGTACTCCCCCATGTCGATGCGGACCATGGCCCGCTCGTCGTCGAACAGGAACTCGGCCAGGGCCCGGGCCAGCTCGGTCTTGCCCACCCCGGTCGGGCCGAGGAACAGGAACGAGCCGATGGGCCGGTTCGGGTCCGAGAGGCCGGCCCGGGAGCGGCGGATGGCACTGGCCACCGCGGTGCCGGCGACGGCCTGGCCCACGACCCGCTCGGCCAGCACCTCCTCCATGCGGACGAGCTTGGCCACCTCCCCTTCCATCAGGCGGGAGACGGGGACCCCCGTCCACTTGGAGACGACCTCGGCCACGTCCTCCTCGTCGACCTCCTCCTTCAGCATCTTCTGGTTGGCCTGGAGCTCGTCGAGACGGGCCGACGCCGCCGTGACCGCCCGCTCCAGCTCCGGGATGCGTCCGTACCGGACCTCGGCCGCCTTGGCCAGGTCCCCTTCCCGCTCCAGCCGGTCGGCATCGCTGCGGGCGGACTCCAGCTCCTCCTTGCGGGCCCGGATCTCGGTGATGGCCTCCTTCTCCGCCTGCCAGTGGGCCTTCATGGCCGTCGAGGTCTCCCGCAGGTTGGCCAGCTCCTCGTCGAGATCGTCCAGGCGCTCCTTGGACGCCATGTCGGTCTCCTTGGCCAGCGCCACCCGCTCGATCTCCAGCTGGCGCATGCGCCGCTCGACCACGTCGATCTCGGTGGGCATGGAGTCGATCTCGATGCGGAGCTTGGAGGCGGCCTCGTCGACCAGGTCGATGGCCTTGTCGGGCAGGAAGCGCCCGGTGAGGTAACGGTCGGAGAGCACGGCCGCGGCCACCAGGGCGCCGTCCTGGATCCGCACCCCATGGTGCACCTCGTATCGCTCCTTCAGGCCGCGGAGGATGGCGATCGTGTCTTCCACCGAGGGCTGGCCGACGTAGACCTGCTGGAAGCGGCGCTCCAGCGCGGGGTCCTTCTCGATGTGCTTGCGGAACTCGTCGAGGGTGGTGGCGCCGACCATGCGGAGCTCGCCCCGGGCCAGCATGGGCTTGAGCATGTTGCCGGCATCCATGGCTCCTTCGGCGGCGCCGGCCCCCACCACCGTGTGCATCTCGTCCACGAAGGTGATGATCTCGCCGGCGGCGTCGGCGATCTCCTTCAGGACGGACTTGAGCCGCTCCTCGAACTCGCCCCGGTACTTGGCCCCCGCCACCATGGCCGAGAGGTCGAGGGCGACGAGGCGCGTGTGCTTGAGGCCCTCGGGAACGTCGCCTTCGACGATGCGCCGGGCCAGGCCCTCGACGATGGCGGTCTTGCCGACCCCCGGTTCCCCGATGAGGACGGGGTTGTTCTTGGTCCGCCGGGAGAGCACCTGGATGACCCGGCGGATCTCCTCGTCGCGGCCGATGACCGGATCGAGCTTGCCCGCCCGGGCGGCGTCGGTCAGGTCCCGGCCGTACTTCTCCAGCGCCTGGTACTGGTCCTCGGGGTTCTGGCTCGTGACCCGGTGCGAGCCCCGCACCTCGGCCAGGGCGGCCAGCAGCTGCTCCCGGGTGACGCCCACCCGGTCGGCCAGGGCGAGGAGGAGATGCTCCGTGGAGAGGTACTCGTCGTGCAGCTCGGTCCGGGCGGCGTCGGCGGCCTCCATGGCCGCTCGCAGGTCACGGGAGATCTGGGGCGCCTGGCCGCCGTAGGCCTTGGGCAGCCGGGCCAGCGCCTCCCCCACCTTGTTGCGCACGCTGAGCGGGGCCACCCCGACCTTCTGGAGCACGGCCAGGACCACACCCTCCTCCTGACCGAGCAGAGCGGCCAGCAGGTGGTCGGGCGTGACCTCGGGGTGGGACTGGGCCTGGGCCGTCTCGGCGGCGGCCTGGAAGGCCTCCTGGGTTCGCAGGGTCCAGCGGTTCGGGTCGAAAGCCATCGCCATCGCGTCGTTGCTCCTCGTGGGGCTCGGGTTGCAACAGGAGGAACGCTACGTTCCCTGTGAAGTGTTCCATAGGAAGGAAGAAAAGTTAAGTCTTCTCTTGTCAACTTTCGCTGATTCCGGTTCGAATGCCATGGCGGCGGCCCGGACCCCGTGTTCCCGGCGTGGCCGCGTCACGCTTTTGCTAAATGCACAGGCGCACCACTAGCGTCTCCGCCGACGCGATTCGGGCGGATCGAAGTCAGCGGGCAAAGGTTTGGCTCCGATCCGCCTCCAGACACCTGGGAGGCGCCTTTTCCCCACCCCCGTGGGCAGTCGTCAGCACCTCGTACGGACACCCATAGTCCTGAAGCGCGACGAGGCGCTTCTACGAGCTGAATGCCATCGACGGTCGCCCGCATCTCCGGCCACACCTGAAGCCCTCCGGGTTTCCGGCACTTCAAGGAGGCGCGCGATGCGCAGCCACCGGATCTTCAAGATCCTCGTCACCGCGGCGGTTTCCGTCGCCTTACTTCCCCTTTCAACATGGGTGGCCGAGACCCTGATCCCGGACACCGCAACCCAGAGCGTCCTGGCCGCCGGCGCTCTCGGTCCCGCTGTCCCGACCATCTCGGCGGCCAGTCACCCCGCCGAAGAACAGCTGCTGGCTCAAGGCCGCGACCGGCTGGCGGCGGAGATCGCCGAGCGCAAGGCCGCCGCCCGCCAGGCCCGCCTGGAACAGCTGGCCCAGGAGCGGGCGTCCCGCGACGCGGCCGCCCCCCGGCCCGCACCGGTCCAGGCCGCGGCATCGGCGCCGGTGGAAGACGACATCTGGGCGAAGCTCCGCAAGTGCGAGGCGGGCGGCATCTACACCCGCAACAGCGGCAACGGCTACTACGGCGCCTACCAGTTCTCGGCCGGCACGTGGCGGAGCCTGGGGTACCCGGGCCTCCCCCACGAGGCGTCTCCCGAGATGCAGGACGAGGCGGCCAAGCGTCTGCAGGCCCGCGGGGGCTGGGGCCAGTGGCCCGCCTGTTCACGCCGGATCGGAGCCCGGTAGCTCTCTGGACGGAGGGAGCTCCCGGTCGTCCGCCTACTCGGCGGCGGGTCCGGTGAAATTGGGGGCACGGCGTTCCTTCAGGGACGCCATGCCCTCGCGCACGTCGGGGCCGCCGAAGCCGAGGGTCTCGTAGGCGACCGACACGTCGAAGATCGGACCGGCGGCCCGGAGCCAGCCGTTGAGGGCGAGCTTGGTCCAGCGGATGGCGCTCTGCGAGCCGGTGGCGAGCTGGCGGGCCACGGCCAGCGCCCGCTCGGCCAGCTCGTCTTCGGGCACGCACAGCGCCACCAGGCCCATCCGCTCCGCCTCTTCCCCGCTCACCGGCTCGCAGGTGAGGAGGTGGTAGCGGGCCTTGGCCAGACCGCACAGGAGTGGCCAGATCATCACGCCGTGGTCGCCGGCGGCCACGCCCAGGCGGGTGTGCCCGTCGATGATCTTGGTGGTGGGGGTGACGATGGAGACGTCGGCCAGGAGCCCGACCGCCAGCCCCGCTCCCACCGCCGGCCCGGCCATGGCCGACACCACCGGCTTGGAGCAGTTGACGACGTTGTAGACGATGTCCCGGGCCTCGCGCATGACCCGGATGCGCTGCTCGTAGTCGTCGGCCATGCCGGCGATGATGTCGAAGTCGCCTCCGGCCGAGAACGCCCCGTCGGCTCCGGTCACGATGACCACCCGGACCTGCGGGTCGACGTCGATGTCGAGCCACACCCGGGCCAGCTCGGTGTGCTGGTCGGAGCTCACGGAGTTCTTCCGTCCGGGGTTGTTGAACAAGAGGCGCAGGATCCCGTCCTCCACGAACTCCAGATCCAGCGCCTTGTAGTCCCGGTAGCTCATTGAGATCTCCTTGCCGTCGGCCGAGCCCAGATGCTCGCGCGCCGGACCTATGAGACCGTGAACAGACGCCAGGGGCCGGGCACGCCCTTCAGCTGGTGGCTGCCCCGGTCGGCGAAGGAGAGGCCGGACCCGGCGACGAGGTCCTTGACCGTGCTCGACACGAGCACTTCCCGGGGGGCGGCCAGGCCCGCCACCCGGGCGGCGGTATGGACGGCGACGCCGGCGACGTCGTCGCCCATGACCTCGCACTCACCGGTGTGGACACCGGCGCGGATGTCGACACCGAGCCGCCCGACGCCGTCGCGGATGGCACAGGCGGCGGCGATGGCCCGGCTGGGGCCGGCGAAGGTGGCCAGAAACCCGTCACCCAGGGTCTTGACCTCCCGGCCGCCGAAGCGGTCCAGCTCGTGACGAACAACCGAGTGATGGCTCTCCAGGAAGCGCCGCCACGCCAGGTCCCCCATGCGCGTGGCGTGGGCGGTCGACTCGACCAGGTCCGTGAACAGCACCGTGGCCAGGACCCGCTCGAGGTTGGGCGCCGGCCGGGCACCGGTGAGGAACTGCTCGACGTCGTCGAAGACCGGACCCGAGTCTCCGAGCGAGATGATGTGGTCGTCCCCGGGGTACTCGATGAAGACGGCACCGGGGATCGCCTCGGCCAGGCGTCGGGCGGCCTCGACGTGGCAGACCCGGTCCCCCGTCCGATGCTGGACGAGCGTCGGGACCCGGACGGCCTCGAGGATGTGGCGGCAGTCGATTCCGGCCGCGGCCTGGAGGACCGCCCGGGCCATGGCCGGGCTGGCGCACGACCGGAGGAGCCGGCCCCAGGCCTCCCGGGCCGCCTCGTTGGCGGCCAGGCTGGGGGCGAAGAAGTCGAGGAGCGCCCCCTCGGCCCAGGCCGCCTCCACCTCGTCGATCAGGCCTTGAAACCCCTCGGGGGACCATCCCCAGGGCCATTCGGGCGCGGTGACAAACTTCGGCGTCGTCCCGTAGAGCGCCAGCGCCGACACCCGTTCGGGCCGGCTGGCGGCGTAGAGGATCGCCATGGGGCCGCCTTCCGAGACGCCGAACAGCGCCGCCTTCGGGGATCCGACGGCGTCCATCACCGCCGCGAGGTCGTCGGCGCGGTCGTCCAGGGTCGGCACCTGAGTCACGGGATCGGACATCCCCGTGCCGCGCTTGTCCCAGAGGATGAACCGGCAGAAGGAGGCGAAGCGGTCGGCCAGCTGCCGGAGCATCGGGTGCTCCATGTACCACTCGACATTGGAAACGAAGCCCGGGACGAACACGACGTCGAACGGCCCGTCCCCCACCACCCCGTAGGCGATGTGGACGTCGCCACTCCTGGCGTAGCGCACGGTGGACGGCACCGCCCCGCACCCTAGTGCGGGCCTATGTGACTACCCCTGGGAGCCTTACGAGTCGGTCAGGCCGTCGATGAGGAGGGCGAGGCCGATCCCGAGCATCCAGACGTCCTTGGCGACGCCCATCCCCTTCTTGGTGGGCTCGAGGCTGCCTTCCTCGTGCATGCCCGGCGCCCGTACGTAGAGGCCGACGAGGCCGGCGGAGAAGGCGGTCAGGGCGGCCCCGGCCACCACGGTAGGGACGAAGGGAAGGAGCAGGGCGGCGCCCGTGGCGATCTCGCCCGCGGCCAACAGGCGGACGAACTGCTCGGGCCGGATGCGCTTCAGCTCCGGGTAGGCGGCGGTGGCAAAGCCGTGGACGTCGTCGGCCATCTCGTGGGGCGACTTCGACTTCTTGATGCCCGAGTCCAGGATGAACACCCCGGTGGTGGCCCGGAGGGGGAGATGGCGGAGCTTCATGGCGGTCCTTTCGCAGGGTCTCACCGTTCCTTTCCCCTCCCCTGCCCAGGATCAATCACTCCGAGGGCGGGTTGTACTCCCAGTGCCAGGGTGAGCATCGCCGCAGTTCAGAGCCTATTTCTTGGCTGCCCGTCGGGCCCCTTGCAACCCGATTGCAACCCGACGCCCCCGGACGCCAGCGGCCGTAGGCGTACCGTGATGTACGTGACATCGTTCACCGTCGGCCTCGACGATGCTCTCGCCGCCCGGCTCGCCCGAAGAGCGGCAGAGGCTGGCCTTGCGCCCCTGATCCAGATGGCCCTGACGGAGTTCCTCGGCGAGGCCCGCGAATCTCGCCCAGCTAGCGGCGAGCGGCCCGATCCCTTCTCCTGGGTCGGCCTGGGCGAATCTGTCGCGCTCCGCGGCGCCCGGGTGGACGAACTCCTCGCCGAAGGGTTCGAGCAGTAGCGCTCCTCTGGAACACGGGTCGGGGCCGTACACTGGGTGGGTGACCGCCGAACCTGTTCATGACGCGGCGACGATGCTCCTCGATGCGCTGCGCCGGCTGGAGAAGGACGTCCACCAAGCAGCGCAGCAGGTCGCACTGGCGCTCCACGTCGACCGGCTGAGCCGCGATCCGGCCTTCCAGGCCGAGTTGCGGGCCGCCGAGGAAGCGGCTGTAGCGGGGTTCCCGAACGCCCGGCCGGCAGATGAGGTGATGGCCGAGCTTCGGGCGCACTTGGATCGCTTGGAAGAGCGTTCGGCGTAGTTGCCGTTTCAGCTCGACAACGAGGCCGTCCTCTACGCGTGGTTTGCTCGCGAGCAGGATCCGGAGATTCGTCTGAAGGTCCTGACGTGGATCGGCGACGTGCTCTTGGCCGACCCGCAAGCCGTCGAAGCCACCCCAATCCCGGGTGTCCGCGCCGCGGTCGTGGGCACCTTCGTGCCCCGGACCGACGTGTTCATCACCTACCTGATCGGTCATCCCCACCGGGTGGTCCGCCTGTTGAGCGTGAGTTCGCTCGGCGATCTGCTTCCCTAATCCGAAGTTACGACGGGTTGAGCTGCTGATTTGGCGTGTGACCTGCACGGATAGGCGTTGGAGTGGTCACTTAGTGTAGGCACTAAAATGCTCGCGGTTTGGTTGTGTGTGGTGCATAATGTGCCTATGGCTAAACGCGGTGGTGCGGTGCATGTTGCGACGACTCGTCGGCACTACAAGGACAA
>JBOGFO010000125.1:0-2625 GCA_050743445.1 Acidimicrobiia bacterium | reverse complement strand
CCTTCCGGGTGGTCGTGAAGGAGGTCGCCTCCAGCCGGGGCGTGTACGCCACCTTCATGCCCAAGCCGGTCTCAGGGTGGAACGGCTCGGGGATGCACACGCACCTGTCGCTGTTCGAAGGCGACGTCAACGCCTTCCACGACCCCGGCGACGAGTACGGCCTGTCCAAGGTGGGGAAGAGCTTCGTGGCCGGCCTCCTCCAGCACGCCCGGGAGATCACCGCCATCACCAACCAGTGGGTCAACTCCTACAAGCGCCTCATCGCCGGGTACGAGGCCCCCGTCTACATCTGCTGGGCCCGCAACAACCGCTCCGCCCTCGTCCGGGTGCCGATCCCCCGGCGGGGCGAGTCCGGCAGCCGGGTCGAGTACCGGGCTCCCGACCCGGCCTGCAACCCCTACCTGGCCTTCTCGCTCATGCTGGCCGCCGGCCTCAAGGGCATCGAGGAGGGCTACCCGCTGCCCCCCGAGGCCACCAACAACATCTACGAGATGACGCCCGAGGAGCGCCTGGCCGAAGGCATCTACAACCTGCCCAACTCGCTGGCCGAGGCCCTCGACGTCATGGAGAAGTCGGAGTTCGTGGCCGACGTGCTGGGCGAGCACACCTTCGACTACTTCATCCGCAACAAGCGCCTCGAATGGGCCGAGTACAAGTCGTACGTGACACCCTTCGAGATCGACCGCTACCTGGGCGTGCTGTGATGGCGCAGGTCCAGTGAAAGGCGATCTCATGGGCGAACCCCTCCTCGTCTTCCCCGATCCGCCTCCGCCCCTGCTCGTCCAGACCCTGGATCTGGCCGGCTACTCCTGGAAGGCGGCGGTCAACGCCTCGGTGGCCACCCAGCTCGAACCGGCCGAGGGTTGGGCCGGGGCCGTGGTGAGCGCCGAGACCGATCCGGAGGGGGCGTTCGTGGTGTGCCGGTCGCTGCGGCGCCGGGACGTCCCCGTCTCCCCCGTCCTGCTGCTCGTCTCGGGCACCCAGCTGGCCGACCTCGAGCTGCGCGAGGACCTCTTCGACGACTTCTGCCTGACCCCGTTCCACCCCAAGGAGCTCGAGGCCCGGCTGCGGCTGCTGGCCTGGCGGGCGGGACGGGCCACGGGGCCCGAGGTCGTGGAGTACGGCGACCTCATGATCAACCTGGAGACGTACCAGGCGGCGGTGGCCGGGCGGCCACTCGACCTCACCTACATGGAGCACGAGCTGCTCAAGTTCTTCGCCACCCACCCGGGCAAGGTGTTCACCCGGGAGACGCTGCTGTCGCGGGTCTGGGGCTACGAGTACTACGGCGGCGCCCGTACGGTCGACGTCCACGTCCGGCGCCTCCGGGCCAAGCTCGGCGAGGACCACGCCGGCTGGATCCAGACGGTGCGCTCGGTGGGCTACCGGTTCGGGCAGTCCCGCTGGGGGGTCCCCGGCGACAAGAGCTAGGCGTCCGGGCCCTGGTCGGCCCGGCGCCGGGCCGCGGCATCCACGGCGGAACCGAGGAGCGCAGCCCAGGCCGCGCCGCCGGCGAACAACAGGAACGGACCCACCACCAACATCACCACCACCACAAGGAACACACCGGCCACGGGACGACGGTAGCCGGACTTCCCCGCTTCCCCAGGAACTCACCCCCTCCGGTGCGAAGATTGAGGGTGTGTCAGCTCTGGGGCTGGTAGGCGAGCACTTCGATCTCCACCCTCGCGCCGAGGGGCAGGGCCGCCACGCCGATGGTGGTCCGGGCCGGGCGATGGTCGCCGAAGGCCGCGGCGTAGACCTTGTTCATGGTCGGGAAGTCCGCCATGTCGACGAGGAAGACGGTGGCCTTGGCCACGTCCGTCAGCTTTGCCCCGCAGTCACCGAGCACGGCCGAGATGTTGGCCATGATCTGGTGAACCTGCGCCTCGACCCCCTCGACCACGGCGCCGGTGGCCGGGTCCATGCCCACCTGACCGGCCATTACGATCCAGTCACCGGCCCGCACCGCCGGCGAATAGGGGAGGCCGGTGCCGGGCGCACTCGGCGTGGGTACGGGCTCGACAGGCATCGGCGACCTCCTCGGCCTCAGGGGCGGTGGTGAGAGCGGAGAAGAAGACGCTAGGCGCGTCGGGCAACGGACTCGACCCCGGCACGGCCGCGGCGCTGGCCGCCGACCTGGCCGCCTCCCGGGCCGAAGCGCAGGCTCAGCTGGAAGCGGCGCGGGCCACGCTGGCCGATCTCGATGCCGCCCCGCCCTGCCCGCCGGTCCCCGACATCGTGCCCGACGTGCTGCGCGACGCCGCCCGGGAGACCCAGGGGACGGCCGGCGAGGCGACCGAGGCGGAGAACTTCCTCGCCGCCCTGCCTGCGGGTCCCGACCTCGAGGTCCTGGAGGCGGCCGAGCAGGCGCAGATCGACGCCCGCAACGCCAGCGCCGACCTGCCCCCGGCCTGGAGGCGGACGGCCGGGTCGCTCATCAGCGCCACCGGCATGGTGATCGTCATCGCCGCCCTGGGCTGGGACGCCTGGGTGTACCTGATTCCCGCCGCCCTCGTCGTGGTCATCACCGCAGACCTGCGGGTGGCCGCCGCCACCCACCGGGCGGCGACGGCCCGAGCGGCCGAAACCATGGCCGCCACCGGGATCTCCGATCCAGAGGAC
>JBOGFO010000124.1:0-6198 GCA_050743445.1 Acidimicrobiia bacterium | reverse complement strand
GTCACCCTCCACGTAGGCCTCGAGGATGGGGTCGAGGACGTCGTAGGGGGGCAGGGAGTCGGCGTCGAGCTGGCCGGGCCGCAGCTCGGCGCTGGGCGGCTTGTCGATCACCGCCTCCGGGACCACCGCGCCTGGTCCTCCGGCGCGGGCGTTGCGCCACCGGGCCAGCCGGTAGACCAGGGTCTTGTCGACGTCCTTGATGACGGCGAAGCCTCCGGCCATGTCCCCGTAGAGGGTGGCGTAGCCCGTGGCCATCTCCGACTTGTTCCCGGTGGTCAGCACCATCCAGTCGAACTTGTTGGACAGGGTCATGAGGATGGTGCCCCGGATGCGGGCCTGAAGGTTCTCCTCGGCCAGGCCCTCCTCGGTGCCGGCGAAGGGCTCGGCCAGCATGTCCGTGTAGGCGGTGTGGGCAGCCTCGATCGGGACCGTGAGCGTGCGGATGCCGAGGTTGGCGGCCAGGGCGGCGGCATCGGTCACGCTGCCCGGCGACGAGTAGCGGGACGGCATGAGCACACCGAACACCTTGTCGGGCCCGAGCGCGTCGACCGCCACCGCCGCCACGACGGCCGAGTCGACGCCGCCCGAGAGGCCGATGACCACCTCGGAGAAGCCGTTCTTCCTGACGTAGTCGCCGGTGCCGAGGACCAGCGCCTCCCAGACCTCCGCCTCGGGGCCGAGCGGGGCTTCGATGCGGGGCGGAAGGCTCTTCACCTGGCCCATGTCGGCCTCCGGTCGGGGGCCGGAGATCTCCACCTCGGGCAGCCGGGGGGACCGGGCCCGCCCCCGGGGATCGAGCAGGCGCTTGCGGAACATCGGCCGCACGTCGAGGTCGACGATGAGGAGATCCTCCCGGAACTGGCGGGCCCGGGCCAGGAGCTGGCCGTTCTCGTCGTAGACGATGGAGCCTCCGTCGAAGACGAGCTCGTCCTGGCCGCCGACCAGGTTGAGGTACACGATCGGGATGGAGGCGTCGGCGGCCCGGGTGGCGAGCATGGTCTCGCGCTGGGACAGGCGGCCCTCGTAGTACGGGGAGGCGCTGATGTTCACGGCCAGCTCGGCACCGCCCGCCGACTGGGCGGCGATGGGCCCGGAGGGGCTCCAGGCGTCCTCGCACACCGACACCGCGACCCGCACACCGCCGATCACGAACAGGGGGCCGGGCTCGTCGCCGGGCGCGAAGTAGCGGGCCTCGTCGAAGACGGCGTAGTTGGGAAGGAGGTGCTTGCGGTAGACGCCCGCCACCGAGCCCCGGGCGCAGACGGCGGCGGCGTTGAAAAGGTCGCGCCGGGCCTCGGGAAACCCGATGATGGCGACGGTGGTCCCCGTCCTCGCCGCGATCTTCTCCACGGTCTCCGTCGCCTGGGCGACGAAGGCGGGCCGCAGCAGCAGGTCCTCGGGCGGGTACCCGGTCACGGCCAGCTCGGGGAAGACGACGAGGTCGGCGCCGGCCGCCTCCGCCTCCTCGTAGGCGGCCAGGATGCGGGCCTCGTTGCCGGCCAGGTCCCCGACCGTCACGTTGATCTGGGCACCGGCGATGCGCAGTCCAGGCACGGCCCCAAGGATAGAGGCGCGCGACACTGACCACTCCATGGCCGAGATGATCCTCAAGGCACCCGAGGTGGCCGACGCCCTCGAACGGGCCGCCGATCCGGCCCGGTCCCGGCTCGTCCTGGCCCGGCTGGCCGAGGCCGCTCCCGAGCTGGCCGAGCGCCTCCCTGACGACCGTCTGATGCTCTCGGCCGTGGTGGCCCTCTCGGGCGCCTCCCGGTCGCTGTCCGAGGCCGCCGTCGGCGATCCCTCCCTGCTGGGTTTCCTCACCGACCACGGGACCCTGGCCGGCGAGTGCCCGACCGACTGGTACTCGGCCATGGCCACGACCGCGCTGGAGGCCGACGGCGACGACCCGGCCGGGGCGCTCCGGCGCTGGAAGCGCAAGGAGCTGATCCGCATCGCGGTGCGGGACCTGCTGAACCTGGCCGACCTGCCGGCCGTCGGCCGGGAGCTGGCCGCCCTGGCCGAGGCGTGCCTGGTGGCGGCGCTGGGCGTGGTGGCCCCCGGAGTGCCGATGGCGGTGATCGGGATGGGCAAGCTGGGCGGCCGGGAGCTCAACTACGCCAGCGACGTCGACATCCTCTTCGTGCACGAAGGACCCGGCGCCGAGGCCGACCGGGCGGCACGGGCGTTGCTGGCCACCATGAGCGTGCCCGGGCCCCACGGCATCGTGTTCCGCACCGACGCCGCCCTGCGCCCCGAGGGACGGGCGGGACCCTTGTCCCGGACCCTCGACTCCTACCGCGTCTACTGGGAGAAGTGGGCCTCGACCTGGGAGTTCCAAGCGCTGATCAAAGCCCGCGCCGTCGCCGGCGACGCCGGCCTGGCCGGCGCCTTCCTCGACGCCGCCTCGCCCCACGTGTGGCCCGAGCGCCTCGACCCCGATGCCGTGCGGGAGGTGCGGACGATGAAGGCCCGGGCCGAGGACGAGGTGTCGCGCCGCGGCCTCTCCGACCGGGAGATCAAGCGGGGACGGGGTGGGCTGAGGGACATCGAGTTCGCCGTCCAGCTCCTCCAGCTGGTCCACGCCCGCCACGACCCGGGCATCCGGTCCCCCAACACCCTCGAAGCGCTGGACCAGCTGGGCTCGGCCGGATACGTGGACCGGGCCCAGGTCCGGACCCTGGACGCCTCCTACCGCTTCCTGCGCACGGTCGAGCACCGCCTGCAGCTGGAGGAGGAGGCCCAGACCCACTCGCTGCCCGCCGACCCCGCGGCCCGCACCCGCCTGGCCCGGGTGCTGGGTTATCGCGACGACGGCCCGAAGAGCGCCCGGGAGCAGTTCGAGACGGTCCACCGGCGCCACCAGGCCCAGGTGCGCTCCATCCACGAGAAGCTCTTCTTCCGACCTCTCCTGGAGACCTTCGCCGGCACCGGGCCCCTCCCCGTGGACGCCGCCGAGGAACGGCTGGCCGCCTTCGGGTTCGTCGACCTGGAGCACACCCGGGCCGCCCTGACCGAGCTGACCACCGGGCTCACCCGGCGATCCCAGCTCATGGCCCAGCTGTTCCCCCTCCTCCTCGAGTGGCTCTCGGAAGCGCCCGATCCCGACCTTGGGCTCCTCCAGCTCCGGCGCCTGGCCGAGGGCCGGGCCCGCTCCGGGGCGCTGGCCATCACCTTCCGGGAATCGCCGGGCGCCGCCGAGCGCGTATGCCGCCTCCTCGGGTCCTCACGGGTGGTGGGCGACGCGCTGCGCCGGCACCCCGAATTCGTGCCGAGCCTGGCCGACGACGACCTGCTGGCCGAGGAGAAGAGCCGGGCCGCCCTGGTGGAGGAGGCCCTCGGCACGCTGGCCTGGCGGGGGGACGAGGAAGCCCACCGGGAAGGGTTGCGGCGGTTCAAGCGGCGCGAGCTGCTGCGCATCGCGGCCCGCGACCTGCTCGGATTCGCCTCGGTGGAGGCGGTGGGCCGGGAGCTGGCCGCCCTGGCCGAGGCGTGCGTGGAGGCCACCGTGCGCTGGCTGGAGCCGAGCGTGCCCTTCGCGGTGATCGGGATGGGACGCCTCGGAGGGCGCGAACTGTCCTACGCCTCCGACATCGACGTCCTCTTCGTCTACGACGGCTCCGGGCCGGCCGACTTCGACGTCGCCGAGAAGGTCGCCACCCGGGTGGTCAAGGAGATCGGCACCACCACGGCCGAGGGCCAGACCTTCCGGATCGACGCCAACCTGCGACCGGAGGGGAAGCAGGGGCCCCTGGCCCGGAGCCTGGCCGGATACCGCTCCTACTACGAGCGCTGGGCCCTGACCTGGGAGTTCCAGTCGCTGCTCAAGGCCCGCCCCATCGCCGGGGACACGGAGCTGGGCAAAGAGTTCCGCGCCATGGTCGAACCGTTCGTGTACCGGGTGCCGTTCCCTCCCGAGGAGGTCCGGGAGGTCCGGCGGATCAAGGCCCGGGTGGAGCGGGAGCGGATCCCGCCCGGCGAGGACCCCCAGTTCCACCTGAAGCTGGGGCGCGGCTCGCTGTCGGACGTGGAGTTCACCGTGCAGCTCCTCCAGCTCCTCGAGGGCGGGCGGGACCCGGAGATCCGGGCCGTCTCCACCGTCGAGGGCCTCCTGCGCCTGGCGTCACGGGGCCTGCTCAACCCGACCGATGCCGAAGCCCTGCGCAACGCCTACCGGTTCTGCGAGCGGGCCCGAAACCACCGCTACCTCCTCACCGGTTCCCCGGGGGATTCGCTGCCCACCGACGGAGCCGAGGCGCAGCGCCTGGGCCGCCTCCTCGGCTACACGCACCTGCCCGTGACCGGGCTGCGGGAGGACTACCGCCGCCTCACCCGGCGGGCGCGCGCCGTCGTGGAGCGGGTCTTCTACGGGCGCGAGTAACTACTCGATGCGGATGAGACCAGCTACTGCAGACGGATGAGACCAGCTACTGCAGACGGATGAGAACAGTGTCGGCGCCGTCGTTGGCTTCCGGCAGCTCGTCATACTTCTCGTTGGCGCATCCGCCGCCGTCCTCGTCGTCCGCGGAGTAGTAGCCGTCGTTGTCACCGTTGGCCCACAGGCACAGGACCATCTCGCCGGGGCCCTCGGTCGGGACCGTCAGATCGAACCTGCAGTGGCCCCCGGGCGCCGTCGTGGTGCACAGCCGCTTCTCTTCAGGGTGGTAGGGGTACGTGCCGTAGTCCGAGTGGTACTCGCCCTTGAACTCCTGGTCGAACGGACCGCCCATGACCTCGCCGGCGATGTGGCCCCCCACGATCGGCTTGCCGGTGGCACGGTTGGTGAGCGTGCAGAGGTAGCTCACGGTCCGCTGGTCCAGGGGGCGCACCTCGAGCTCGGTGTCGCCGTCGGTGCCGGTGTCGTCACAGTCGACGAAGGCGGCCCCCGTCCCGGTCCACCCGGCCAGGATGACGTCGGTGGTGTCCGGCTCGGGGTTGCCCGGCTGGACCTGGCTGTTCAGGCCGCCCCGGCACTTGTCATCGAAGGGTTCGCCGTCCTCGACCCGGCAGTCGGCGCCGGGGTGGACGAACAGGTTCAGGCTGGAGAGCCGCCCTTCTTCCGTGTCGGGCGGGAAGGACGGCTCGCCGCCGAGCCAGCCGCGGACGATCAGGGCCTCGCTGTCGTGGCGGACGAGGGTGATGGCACAGGTCAGCTCCCCGGCCGGGATGGTGCACCCCGGCTGCTCCTTCGCCGGCACCCTCGGGCGGCCAGGCCTGACCCGGGTGGACAGGCTCTGGAGCTGGAAGTGCACCGGGATGTCGGAGAAGGCGGTGTGGGAGAGCCGGGCCGTGAGCTCGATGGGGACGCTGGGTCGCACGTCGGGGAGCTCGGGGCTGATCTGGAGGCTGGGGGCGACGTAGAAGCCTTCGAGCGGGTCCTCCGCCGCCATCCCGTCGCCGGTCAGCAGGCCGCTCAGCAGCACCACCGCACCGATGCCCTGCAGAAGCCTTCTGGCTGTGCCCCGCACCATCCACCCCCCAGGGCTGTCCACCCCACCAGGGCCGAAACTCCGACCCTGGTCAGGCTACCCGAAAGGGGTCGAACCGCTAACGCCGGGCGAAGCCGATGATGGGCTGGTTGAGCTTGACGGCGCCCGTCGAGCCCTGGAAGGTGGCGTCTCCGAAGGAGAAGATCCCGCCGTCGGTGGCCACCAGCCAGTAGCCCTTGGCCAGCGGGGTGGACATCATCCCCACGATGGGCTGGTTGAGCTTGACCGCCCCGGTGGAGCCGTGGAAGGCGGCGTCTCCGAAGGAGAAGATCCCGCCGTCGGTGGCCACCAGCCAGTACCCCTTGCCGGTGCCGGACGCCGACATCCCCACGATGGGCTTGTTCAGCTTCACGTCGCCGGTGGAGCCGAAGAAGGCGGCATCGCCGAAGGCGAAGATCCCGCCGTCCGCGGCCACCAGCCAGTAGCCCCGGCCACCGGGGTGGGCGGCGATCCCGACGATCGGCTTGCTCAGGGGCAGGCGCCCGGTGGAGCCGTAGAACCTGGCGTCACCGAAGGCGAAGATGCCGCCGTCGCTGGCCACCAGCCAGTAGCCCCGGCCGCTGGGGTGGGCGGCGATCCCGACGATGGGCTTGTTCAGCGGGATGTTGCCGGTCGAGCCGTAGAAGAGGGCGTCACCGAAGGAGAAGATCCCGCCGTCGCTGGCCACCAGCCAGTAGCCCTTGCCGGAGGGGGTGGTGGCCATGCCCACGAT
>JBOGFO010000123.1:0-7519 GCA_050743445.1 Acidimicrobiia bacterium | reverse complement strand
CCCCTTCACCCACCCCGCCAAGCACATGCGCGAGTACCTCACCGTGCTGCGGGCCCTCATCCACGACGGGACCGTCGACTTCACCGGCGACACCGTGCAGGCCCACACGATGATGCTCCCCATCCAGGTCGTGGGCGCCAGTCCCTTTCCCATCCTCGTCGCCGCCCTCGGCCCGGCCATGATCCGCCTGGCCGGCGAGCTGTCCGAGGGCACCCTCACCTGGATGGCCGGCCGGTCGGTGGTCGAGGACCGCATCGGCCCCTCGCTGCGGGAGGCGGCGGCCGCCGCCGGGCGCCCCGACCCCCAGGTGATCGTCGGGCTGCCGGTCTCGGTAACGGCCGACACCGACGCCGCCCGGGAGCGGGCCGCCCGCTCCTTCGCCATGTACGGCCAGCTGCCGTCCTACCGCCGAGTCCTCGACGAGGAGAAGGCGGAGGGCCCCGCCGACGTGGCCGTCGTCGGGGACGAGGAGTCGGTGGCGGCCCAGATCCGGAGCCTCCTCGATGCCGGTGCCACCGGCTTCCTGGGCGGGCCGTTCGGCTCCGCCCCCGAGCGGGAGGCGACGATCCGCCTGCTGGGGGAGCTGGCGCAGACCTGAGCCCGGGCCACCCGTCCGGCTAGGCGTCCCACTCCACGAGGAGGCGGGTGGGGCCCCGGAAGGAGAGGTTCGGGTGGAACTCGAGGTCCTGGCCTTGGCTCAGGCGCAGTCCGGGGAAGCGCTCGGCCAGCACGTCGAGCGCCGCCCTCACCTCCATGCGGGCCAGCGTGGCGCCCAGGCAGAAGTGGATGCCGAAGCCGAACGAGAGGTGCTCACGCGCGTTGGCCCGGGCGAGGTCCAGCTCCTCGGCCCGCTCGAAGACGTCCTCGTCGCGGTTGGCCGACCCGAGCAGGATGAGGAGCCGGGCGCCGGCCGGGAGCGGGACGCCGGCCAGCTCCACGGGACGGGTGGTGATGCGCCGCCAGACGGGCACCGAGGAGTCGAGGCGGAGGATCTCCTCCACGGCGGCGGGAATGAGACCGGGTTCGGCCGCCAGCCGGGCCCATACGCCGGGCGTGCCGACCAGGCGCAGCAACGAGTTGGCCAGCAGGTTGGAGGTCGTCTCATGGCCGGCGAAGAGGAGGCCGTAGACGACCGTGGCCACCTCGGTGGGGGTCAGCCGGTCGGGCGCATCGTGATCGGTCAGCATCTCGCTGGGGAGGTCGTCTCCCGGGTCGGCCTGGCGGGCCGCCACCAGCTCCACGCAGTACCGCCAGAACTCGACCGTGCGCCGGGTCAGGAGGGTCTGCTCCTCCTCGGTCTCGGGCCGGCCCCAGATGAGCTTCAGGCGGTCCTCTCCCCAGGCCTTGATCCGGGGCACGTCCTCGTCGGGGATGCCGAGCAGCACGAACAGCACCTGGGCGGGCAGGTCGTAGGCCAGACCGGCGACGGCGTCGACGGGACCGCCGGGTGGGAACCGGTCGACGTGGCCCTCCACCAGGGTCCGGATGACGGGGGCCAGGTCGCGGAGGCGCCGGGGCGTGAAGGCCCGGCCGGTGATCCTCCGGGCCCGGGCGTGGTCGGGCGGGTCGAGGTTGACGAGGAGCGGGGGAACGTCGAAGCCGCCCTCCCGCAGGAGCCGCACCTGCTCGTCGGTGAAGCGCACCAGCGGCGAGACGGCGTTGCGGGCCGAGTAGGTGGCCGGGTCGGCGAGGACGGCCCGGACGTCGGCGTGGCGACTCACCACCCAGTGGTCGAGGCCCGGCTCGTAGTGGACGGGGGCCTCGGTCCGCAGGCCGGCGAAGACCGGGTACGGGTCGGCCTGGTAGTCCGGCGCGAACGGATCGAAGACGGGGCACCCCATGCTCCGCCCACGCTACCGAAGCGTCAGGCGGGCAGGAAGCTGCTGGTGGCCTCGGCCCGCTCCCGCCGGGTGGGGCGCGCCTTGGGCTCGCCGGACGAAAGCCTGCGCCACAGCGCCCGGTAGCTCGGGTACTCGATCTCGGGGACCAGCCAACCGGAGGTGACGAGCTCTCGGTGGAAGGCAGGCAGGTGGCGGAAGGGCACGGCGATGTCGACGTGATGGGCCAGGTGCCAGCCGGTGTTGTAGGGCACGAACAGGAAGCGGGCCAGCGGGCTCTGGCGGATGACGTGGGTCGTCTCCCGGCGGTCGTCGGAGCGGGCCATGCCCCCGTGCTCGGCGATGGCCCGGAGCCGGTTGGACACCTTCCAGATGCTCATCCACGGGGCCAGCCAGCACAGCGGGTAGAGGAGCGGCTTCCCCCAGGCCAGGGCGGCGGCGAACATGACCAGCTGCACGGCGACGACCTGCCGGGCCTCCCGGCGGCTGTCCCCGGGCTTGCGGGCCACCCGGCCCAGCGCCCGGATGTTCTTGTAGCCCGACACGAACAGGAGGTCGCGGGTCAGCTTGCGCCGCAGCGAGTCGGGCGAGATCGGGTAGCCCTCGTACAGGCCGAAGTCGGGCTCCTCGGGCCCCATCTCGTCGCGGTGGTGGGCCAGGTGCGCCCTCCGGTAGCTGAGCATCCCCTGGAGCCCGGGGTAGGCGCACAGCCAGCGGCCGGCGGCGTCGTTGGCGAAGCGGTTGGTGAAGAGCAGCTTGTGGGCCGCCTCGTGGCCCAGGATGTTGATCTGGCAGTGTCCCCGGCCCATGACCAGGAAGGCGAGGAGGTACGACCACCACGTGCCTGTCCACCCGGCCCAGATGACGACGCCGGCCGACTGGACCAGGGCGGCGACGACCGTGAAAGCGTTGCGGGCGTTGGGGATGCGGCGCAGCTCGGCCCGCACCTCGGGGCGGGCGATCCCGTTTCGCCGCAGCCGGTCGGTGGGGAGAACCTCGGGCAACATCTCCGGGGAGGGCAGCATGGTGGTGGCCATGCCGGTACCTTACAATAGGAAAACGAGTGGCACAAGATCGTAATGCACTAGCGGCTCTCGGCCTGCGCCCCATGAGCGCCCGGTCGGTGGTGGCCTCGGTCCTGCTCGGTTCCCACCCCCCCGAACTGACCGTGGCCGCGCTCGTCCACCTGTGCAGCCGGTTCGGCATCGCCGAGGGGACGACCCGGGTGGCGCTGTCCCGGATGGTGGCGGCCGGCGAGCTGGCCGCGGTCGAGCCGGGGAGTGGCGGGTCGGCCATCCGGACGCCGGCCTACCGCCTCGTCGGCGAGGCCCTCCTCGGGCGGCAGCGGGCCCAGGACGAAGCCCGGTTCCCGCCCCGGGGGCCGTGGGACGGCACCTGGCGCCAGGCCGTCGTGGTGAGCGGCAGCCGCAGCGCCGGCGAGCGGGCCGAGCTCCGGCGGGCCTTCGTCGACGCCCGCTTCGCCGAGTGGCGAGAGGGGGTGTGGCTGCGGCCGGCCAACCTGCCCGCCCCCGACGACGCCCGCCTGAAGACCGGCCCCTGCCGCTGGCTGGCCGTCCGTCCCGACGACAACGCGCTGGCGCTGGCCGGCGAGCTGTGGGACCTCAACGGCTGGAAGGACCGGGGCCACCAGCTGCTGCGCGTCGCCGGCACCGAGCCGGCCAGCATGGAGGGGGAGGGGGCGGCCCTCGTCTTTGCCGCCGCCGCCGCCGTGCTGCGCCATCTCCGCACCGACCCGCTGCTCCCCTCCGAGCTGCTCCCCTCCGGCTGGCCGGCCGACGACCTGCGGGCCACCTACTCGGCCCACGTCGACGCCATCGTCGGGGTGGTGGGCGACCTCACGCTCGACTGAGGCGCGGGTCCTCCGGTCCGGGTCAGCCGCCGGAGACGGCGGGCAGGATCGTCACCTCGGCACCATCAGGCAGGGCGGTGCCGAGGTGGGCCAGGTCCCGGATGTTGTCCGGGCCCACGAACACGTTGACGTGGGGACGGAGCCGGCCCTGCTCGTCGCGGAGGCGGCGCTCCAGGGCGGGGTGGGACTCGGCGAGGCGGTCGAGGAGGGCAGCCACGTCGGCACCCTCCTTCACCTCGACGCCGACGGTCGGACGGCCGTTTGCCACCGGCCGCAGCGGCGCCGGGAGCCGGACGGTGACGGTCACGCCAGGGTGGCGGCCCGCACCGACAGGACGTCGGGGAGGTGGCGGGCGACCGGGGCCCATTGGTCCTCGCCGTCGAGGGCCACGTAGACCTCGCCCGTGCGGGTGCCGAAGTAGATCCCGGCCGGGTCCCCGGCGTCGGTGCCCATGGCGTCGCGCAGGGTGGTGAACCCGTAGGCGCCTCCGTCGGGCAGGCCGGCGTCGAGGCGGTCCCAGGTCTCGCCGGCGTCGTTCGTCCGGTAGACGGCGGGCCGGCCGTCGGGCGGGATGCGGTTGGCGTCGGCCACCTGGGGAAACAGGTATGCGGTTCCGGGGCGGTGAGGATGGACCACCACCGGGAAGCCGAAGTCGCCGGGCAGGCCGGCGGCGATGTCGACCCAGGTGCTCCCGCCGTCGTCGCTGCGGTAGACGCCGCCGTGGTTCTGGAGGAACAGCTGGTCGGGCCGGTCGGGGTGGCGGGCGATCCGGTGGACGCACTGGCCGTACTCGGGGTGGATGTCGGGGTAGAAGCGGGCCTCGACCCCGGTGTTGGAGGGAGCCCACGACTCGCCACCGTCGGACGTCCGGTACACGCCGCCGGTCGAGATCCCCACCATGACCTGCGCCGCGTCCTCGGGGTGGAGGACGACCGTGTGGAGGCACTGGCCGCCACCGCCGGGCATCCACGTCTCCCGGTGCGGATGGTCCCACAACCCCTGCACCAGCGAATAGGTCGTGCCCCCGTCGGAGGAGCGGAACAGGGCCGCCGGTTCCACGCCGGCCCACACCACCTCGGGCTCCGCCTCCAGCCCCGGCTGCAGCTGCCACACCGCAGCCAGCGCGGCGCCGGTGTCCTCGGGGAACTTGACGGCTCCGCCCTCGGGCTCGTTCCAGGTCTTGCCGCCGTTGTCGGAGGTGTACACCGACGGGCCCCAGTGGGGGTCGCCCGTCCCCACCAGGAGCCGGACGGGCGAGCGGCGGGTGTCGGCCGCCACCGTGCTCACGACGTTCATGGCGAAGTGGGGCTCGGACAGCTCCCAGGAGCGCCGGTCGGTGCTGCGGGCCACCCACAGCCCCTTGCGCGTGCCGATGAGGACCACCGTCTCGGCCATGAGCTACACCCGTTTCTTAGAGGAGATCACGCCGGTGTCGAAGCCGGCCAGGTGGAGGCCGCCCGCCCAGCGGGCGTGCTCGATCTTCAGGCACCGGTTCTGGACCACGTTGAGGCCGGCGGCATGGCCCAGTTCGGCCGCCTCGTCGTTGACCAGGGTCAGCTGGAACCACACCGTCTTGGCGCCGATGTCGATGGCCTCCTGGGTGACCTGGGGCAGGTCGGCGGGCTTGCGGAACACGTCGACCAGGTCGGGGACGCCGGGCAGGTCGTCGAGGCTCTTGTAGACGGGTTGGCCGAGGATCTCGCCGCCCTTGGGGTTGATGAACCACACGGCGTCGAAGTCGGTGCTCGACGACAGCAGGTAGGTGGCCACGAAGAAGCTGGGCCGCGAGCGGTTGTCGGAGGCCCCCAGCATGGCCACCGTGCGGGAGGAGCGGATGATCTCCCAGCGCTCCCGGGCGGTGGGCGGGGTCCAGCCCCCGGCTGCCTGACTGTCGCCGCTCACAGCTGCGCCGCCTTGGTCAGTGCCCGGTCGAGGTCCCACTTGATGTCATCCGGGTCCTCGATGCCGACCGAGATGCGGATGAGGTCCGGAGGTACGCCGCACGCCACCAGGGCCTCGTCGGACAGCTGCTGGTGGGTGGTGGACGCCGGGTGGATGACGAGCGTGCGGGTGTCGCCGATGTTGGCCAGGTGGCTGGCCACCTCCACCCCTTCGATGGAGGCGACGCCCGCCTCCCGGCCGCCCTTCACCCCGAAGCTGAACACGGCGCCCGGCCCCTTGGGCAGGTACTTCCGGGCCAGGGCGTGGGAGGGGGAGTCGGGCAGGCCCGAGTAGCGCACCCAGGACACGGCCGGGTGCTGCGCCAGCCAGGAGGCCAGGCTCTGAGCGTTGGCCACGTGGGCCTCCATCCGCAGGGCCAGGGTCTCGAGGCCCTGGAGGAGCAGGAAGGCACTGAAGGGCGACATGGCCGGGCCGAGGTCGCGCAGCTGCTCGACCCGCACCTTGGTGCAGAAGGCGTACTCGCCGAAGTTCTCCCAGAAGCGCAGGCCGCCATAGCTGGCCACCGACTCGGTCATGTGGGGAAACTTGCCGTTGCCCCAGTTGAACAGCCCCGACTCGCAGATCACCCCGCCGATGGTGGTGCCGTGCCCGCCGATGAACTTGGTTGCCGAGTGGATGACGATGTCGGCGCCATGCTCGATGGGCCGGCACAGGTAGGGCGTGGCCAGGGTTGAGTCGATCACGAGGGGCAGGTTCTCGGCGTGGGCCACGTCGGCGATGGCCTCGACGTCGGCCACCACCCCCGAAGGGTTGGCCACGATCTCGGTGTAGAGGAGCTTGGTCTCGGGGCGGATGGCGGCGGCGAAGGCGGCCGGGTCGGCGGGGTCGACGAAGGTGACGTCGATGCCGAAGCGGCGCAGCGTCACGTCGAACATGGTGTGGGTGCCGCCGTAGAGGGCGGCCGAGGACACGATGTGGTCGCCGGCACCGGCGAGGGCGGTGACGGCCAGGAACTCGGCCGCCATGCCCGAGGCGGTGGCCACCGCCCCGATCGCTCCCTCCAGGTTGGCCATGCGCTCTTCGAAGGAGGCCACCGTGGGGTTGGCGATGCGGGTGTAGATGTTCCCGTACTTCTGGAGGGCAAAGAGGTCGGCGGCGTCGGCCGCGTCCTCGAACACGAAGCTCGTCGTCTGGTAGATCGGCACCGCCCGGGCGCCGGTTGTGGGGTCGGGCCGGCCCCCGGCGTGGACGGATCGGGTGCGGAAGCCATAGGCACGTTCGCTGCTCACGAGTTCGAGGCTAGCCGGGACATCCCGCCACCATGGAGGGCGTGAGGCGTGTCCTGTTCGCCACGGCCGCTGCCACCACGGCGTGCGTGTTCCCCCCGTTTCTCCTGGGTGGGATGGCCGTCCAGATCCGGGCCGATCTCGGGTTCTCGGAGGCCGGCACGGGCCTCGGGGTGGGCGCCTTCTTCGCCGCCGCCTCGGTCCTCTCGGCCGTTGCCGGCCGCTTCGCCGAAGGGGCCGGCGGCGACCGCGGCCTGCGCCTGGCCGTCCTATGGAGCGCAGCGGTGCAGGTGGGCATCGCCGCCCTCGCCGACTCGCTGGCCGTCCTGCTCGTCCTGCTCGCCCTGGCCGGGACGGCCAACGCCCTGGCCCAACCCGCCGCCAACCTGGTCATCTCCCGGGCCCTGCCCCTGGGGCGCCAGGGTCTCGGTTTCGCCGTGAAGCAGTCGGCGATCCCGGCCTCGACCCTGCTCGCCGGACTCGCCGTCCCCGCCCTGGCCCTGACCGTGGGCTGGCGTTGTGCCTTCGCGGGATCGGCCCACCTGACGCTGGTCAGCGCCGTGGCCGTCCCCCGGGGAGCCGGCGCCGGGGCCGGCCGCCGCGACGCGGCGGCATCCTTCGAG
>JBOGFO010000122.1:0-1816 GCA_050743445.1 Acidimicrobiia bacterium | reverse complement strand
CCTTGGAGCCGGGCACGAGGTGGTCGACCAGGATCCCGAGGCGCCGGCCGGGACCGGGACGGAACTCGGCCACCACGTCCTCGAGATGGTCGATGCCGTCGAGACGTTCCACCACCACGCCTTCGATGCGCAGGTCGTCGCCCCACACCCGTTCCACCAGCTCGGCATCGTGCACGCCCTCGACGAGAATGCGGCTCGGCCGGGCCACCCGGGCCCGGGCGCCGATCACTGCCCGGCTCCCCGACGCGGTCCGCTCGGTGGCGGACACCCTCGCCGAGGCCAGGTGAGCAGGGACGGCCGGCGCCCCCGGCTCGGCCAGCGGGACGACGAGGTGGATCGTCACCCCACCGACGGCGAAGCTCCCCGGGTCGTTGCGGAACTTCCGCTCGAGTCCCGTGCCACCCCGGACCACCACGTGCGCCCCATCGAAGGCGACGAGCGTGCCCATGAACCCTGATGAGCGGTGCAGGACGGTGATGCCCTTTCGAGCCGGGTAGCTCGGGAAGCGGGCCGCCAGCCGGTCCTTGCCGTCGACCGGGCCGCCCATGATCCCGCCCCGGGAACGTGACGATGCCATGGCTTCGGGAGGGTAGAGCCCGCCGGCGCCCAATCGGCGGACCCTCGCACCCGTCCCCGTCCTTTCTTGTGGGGAAAATGCCAGCAATTGCTGGCAAAAACCTCACAAGAACGATGGGTGTGTGCGGCTAGTCGTCCGGCGGGCGCTCGTTGCCGGGGAGCGGCGGGCCGGGCCGTCCGGGCGGCTCCTGCATCGGGCGGATCGACAGGGGCAGGCGGACGATGCGCCCGTCGCCCTCATGGGTCAGGACCAGCGCCCCGTAGGTGTAGGCGTCGAACGGCGCCCCGGCGTGGACGAAGGCCAGCTGCACGTCGCCGGTCTGACCGGGGGCGAGGGTCAGCACCGGGGGCGCGGCCGTGGCCGCCACGCCCGGCACGCCCTGCACCGTCACCCGCCAGCTCCCGGCCGCCTCGTCCACGCTGGTGAAGCTGCGCCGGGTCAGTGCCGCCCCGATCAGGTGGGCATAGGACACGGCGGGCAGGTTGAGGTCCGACGGGGCAATGGGCTGCGACTCGCCGGTTACGGCCCCGGGCTTGATCCCCTCGAGGTAGCGGGCGTAGTCGGCCGGCGTCACCTCCAGGACGAGACCGGGGTCGGCCGCCCGATTGGGATCGATGCGGCCCGACCCGGTGGCGAACGGCCCCGCCACCGACCCCCCGACGTCGGTCACGTCGGCGGTGGCCGAGGTCATGAGCGCCGACTTGCGGGCCGACGGCGACCAGTCGGGATGGATCTGGGTGAGCAGGGCGGCGGCACCGGCCAGGTGGCCGGCGGCCATCGACGTGCCGCTCTTCAGGCCGAAGATGCGGCCCCCGAGCCCCTCGGGGGAGATGGCCGAGAGGACGGCCACCCCGGGAGCGGCCAGGTCGGGCTTGGGAATGTCGGGCACGGTCCCCTGCGGGCCCCGGGACGAGAACTCGCCCATCCGGTCGGCCAAGGCGGGAGCGGGTTGGGCGGCGGTGATGGACACGTGGGTACTGCCGTAGCCCAGGCGCTGGGCGACGGCGGCGCCGTCGGCCCGGGTCAGATGCACGGTGGGGACGGCGTGGTGGTCGAGCACGGTGTCCTCGTCGTCGGTGGCGTTGGCCAGGATCATCCCGACCCCGCCGGCGTCGGCCACCGCCGCGCTCTTCTCCACCCGGGCGTTCTCGCCCCGCCGGCAGAACACGGCCTTGCCCGCCACCGCCGCGGGGTCGAGCGACCCGGCCAGGCACAGGGCGGCCTGGGCCAGGGAGGCGC